>NZ_JAPMOU010000020.1 GCF_028858535.1 Spartinivicinus poritis | reverse complement strand
TACCTTCTCAATCAAATTGCCATACTGTTCAAATATACAGCAGCTAATGGCTTAGGTATAGTGATAATTAGGTTTATATTTAACTTTTGATCTAATTCTGCCTTCATTGCACTGTACAATTTAAAATCTAATTTTTTAATTATTTCAGGATCATGAATAGCTTCAACTTTGGGTAAAGATACAATGGGCTCTTTATTTAATGTTCTTTCAATTTCTTCTATAGTACTCACTAACTCAACAGGCTTCTTATCTAGTTTTAAATGTATAGAATGCCCAAAACTAACAGGACTGCCCCAGATTTCTTTATTTACTGTTTCTCCTTTTATAAAATGCATAGACTCACCAGCATCATAAATAAACTCGCTCCCTGAACCAAAACTTGTAATAGATTTTTTCTTATTACTATTTAAGAACCTAGATTGTTTTATTTTTAATTCATTATAATCCAGTATTCTTTCAGCAAGGTTAAGTCCAAAATCAATATCACAAAAATTGTTTAGATAGAAGTGTGTTTTCCCAAGACTTATAGCATAAATAGAGTATTTTTTTGATATAACAAGACACCCAAAATATGATTTATTTTCACCAAATACATCACAACCACTCAAAAAATCTTTATAATCTTCTATCCACTCAATTCCTGTTGAACTTGGATTAACAGAGAAATAAAATTGAAATCTGTATTTTTATGCACATTATTGTACACCAACTTTAGACCAGATTTTTCTAATTTTTCTAACAGGCCACTTATTACACTACTTTTAATTTTATATATATTATATTTTGTCATTATGCAGGCTTATTAACAATTAAACTTATAGGATAATACATATATAAAATTATTTTCGATTAAAAATCTAACATTCCAACAGCTACAAAATATACTACTCTATTTCAAATCAACATCTCTCTTTCTAATATTTGTGACACTTTTATTTTCTCTTAAATTTGTATATAAAGTTTATTCTACGACGACACCCGCACTCACTGAACACCGACAGCCCATCGATTTATTGCCTCTATACATCACCCGCTCAATTGACCACTTACCATGCATATGAGCTGGAAAACTCCCATCTAACTCGATCAGGCCTTCAGCGACTAACAACGGATTCGCTGACATTTCTAAGGAAACATTCACACCTTTACGACCGAGTTTCCTTAACTGACTTTCACCAATTTCTCTGGCTTTGGTTTCACTATCAAACAGGTGTCGTAGTTTTTTATAGGCAGGTTTGCCTATTTTCACTTCTCGTTCCTTAGCGGCTTTTCCATCCCACCAGAGAGTGACCACACCATGATATTTACCTCTACTCGGTAAAGTGGCATGTGCATTAATAAAATTATGATTTGTCGGCTGGTTATTGGCAGGCAAACCAACTTTAACAGTCGATAACTTTTTACCCGATAGGCTTTTCAGCTGTCCTTTTTTAGCCAGTACATACAGCTTATTGACAGGTTTGGCTACCGCATCATACTGCCTGGCTAAACGGGTAATAAACGACATATCCGTTTCGTCGGTTTGATCGACATGAGTCACTATAATTTTAGCTAATGCTGGATCGACGCGAGGTAAAAAACCGTGTTTTTTTACGGTATTTCAAAATAACACACCGAGTGTATATTGCTCATAGGACTGTGACCGCCTTTTCTTAAACCAACTGTCATCTTTCACCTGAAACGGTGTAGCGGTTGCAACTATAGTTATTTCCATCGGAAATAATTTAACGTTAATCCACGTAATTAAAAACTCGCCTTAGCAGGTTTTGCTTACCATACATGGCATTAAAACTAAACGAATGTTAAATAATGGGGGGGGAGGAAATTTAGCCATCACACATAAGTAGTAGTAACTTATCGCCCTATAGTGCTGTATAAGCGCTCATACTGGATATTATGAAAATACTACAAAGCAGCACAAAAACAAAAAGGCCAGTGCTTATTAAGCACTGGCCTTCTCTATATATGGTGCCCGGGGCCGGAGTCGAACCGGCACGGATTATTAATCCGAGGGATTTTAAGTCCCTTGCGTCTACCAATTTCGCCACCCGGGCTTTACTTCAAACTTTCTAACGTTACTGCTTACTACTAAAAAATATGGAGGCTGGGGTCGGAATCGAACCGGCGTACACGGAGTTGCAGTCCGCTGCATGACCACTCTGCCACCCAGCCATATTTTTTTGGAGCGGGAAACGAGACTCGAACTCGCGACCCCAACCTTGGCAAGGTTGTGCTCTACCAACTGAGCTATTCCCGCTTCAAGTGCTGCGTATTTTAGGCAACTAGGTTTTTATGTCAAGCTATTGTTTGCAAATAATTTTTTCTTTCGTTTAATCGCTCAAAAACACAACAGATTGCAGTTTTATTAAACACATTTATTGCTACATACATCACTCATCATTGGTTGTGGTTACTTGATGCGTGCTGTTAAAAGGATCCAAGTCAGGCCAAGCGGCTTTCAAATACACGACCATAGACCAAAGCGTAAGAATGGCTGCCAGATACAGCAATCCAAAGCCAATAAAATAACCTGTACTCTCAATACCGGCTGGTGCGGTTAGCAAAACAAAGATAGCCAGCATTTGTGCCGTTGTTTTCAATTTGCCCACAAAAGATACCGCCACACTGGTACGCTTGCCTAACTCTGCCATCCACTCTCGCAACGCAGAGATAACAATTTCACGACCTACTATGATTAATGCAGGCAAGGTCAACCAAAAGTTAGCATGCTCTTCTACCAATAGTACTAAGGCAGCTACCACCATTAACTTGTCGGCTACTGGATCTAAGAATGCACCAAAAGGTGTCGTTTGATTGAGCTTTCTGGCTAAATAGCCATCAAACCAGTCAGTGACAGCGGCCACGGCAAAAATAATGGCACTAACATGGTAACTCCAAGGCATTGGCACATAATAAACAACCACAATAATGGGAATCAGGATAATTCGTAAGGAGGTTAAAATATTTGGGATATTCATATAACAGCGAGTATTCTTGTTTTACTAAAAGCTCAGTTTGCTTAATAGCTTGTTTATCTTGGTTGCTTTTTAAGGAACGTGCATGATATTAGAGGGATTATTCTGGATGTAAAGTATTATAAATAACCTCAGCCAGCTTTAGACTCACCCCCGGCACTTTACTTAGCTCTTGAACAGAGGCTTGCTTGACGCCACTGATTCCCCCAAAGAACTTCAACAGTTGTTGCCTACGTTTGGCGCCGATACCTGGGATGTCTTCAAGCTGAGAACGTTGCCGAGCTTTACTTCGCCGCTGGCGATGCCCTGTGATCGCAAACCGATGCGCCTCGTCCCTCACCTGTTGAATCAATAATAAAACGCCAGGCTCTTTCAGCTGTATTTCGCTGAATTGCCCTTGCTCATCTAAAAGCCATAGGGTTTCCAAGCCAGGCTTTCGAGTAACCCCTTTGGCTACCCCCACCAGTTTAATGTGACTGAGCTGCAGCTCAGTAAAAACTTCCTGAGCCTTGGCTAGCTGCCCTTTGCCACCATCAATCAGCACCAAGTCAGGCAATACAGCTTCAGTATCTACCAAGGCTTTTTGATAACGCCGTTGAAGGACCTCTGCCATGGCCCCATAGTCATCACCTGCCACTGCCTGCTTGATGTTATAACGCCGGTAGTCACTGGTGATGGCCCCTTGCAAACCAAATACAACACAAGAAGCAACCGTAGCCTCTCCACTGGAATGGCTAATATCAAAACACTCAATACGGCTAATAGTGTCTATACCTAGCCCTTGCTGCAGCAAGTTTAAGCGATCAGCTACTTGCTGTTTATCAGCTAAGCGACTAGCCAGTTGCTGGGTCGCATTTTTTTCTGCCAGCTGTAACCATTGCCGCCGCTCTCCCCGCACCTGATGTTTAAACAACACTCGATGTTCAGCCTGCTGGTTAATGGCATCTGACAAACATTGACTATCAGGCAGTGCAGTGGGTAATACCACTTCTTTTGGATAATCAACTTGGCTGACAGATAAATAAAACTGCGATAGAAAAGCCGAAATTTGTTCCAACTGGCTCTGTTCTGCCCCAAGAGAATGGAAAAAGCTTCTTTGGCCTAACACGCGCCCCCCTCGCACAAACATCACCACTAAGCAGCCTAGCTCACCATTACTGGCATAACCAATCACATCCACATCTCCTGACTCACCACTCACTGCTTGATGAGCTTGCACTTGTTGTAAGTACTGAATTTGGTCACGTAACTGTGCTGCTTGTTCAAAGTGTAACTGTTGGGAAGCCGCTTCCATTTCTTCAACTAACATGGCAATCAACTGCTGATTTTTTCCTGCCAAGAATAATTGAGAGTGAGCCACATCTTGCTGATACTCTTCTTCCGATACCAAGCCAACACAAGGGGCCTTGCAACGATTAATCTGGTATTGCAAACAGGGGCGGGAGCGATTTTTAAAAAAACTGTCTTCACACTGACGAACTTTAAACACCTTCTGCAGTAAATTAAGACTCTCACGTACCGCCCCAGAACTGGGAAACGGTCCAAAGTAATTGCCTGGTAACGATTTTTTACCTCGGTGAAACGTTAGTCGTGGAAACGTATCCTGACTGGATAAGTAAATATAAGGATAGGATTTATCATCTCGCAGCAAAATATTATAAGGCGGCTTAAATTGCTTAATTAAATTTTGCTCTAAAATAAGTGCTTCAGCTTCACTGTTGGTAACCATCACATCAATGTGAGCAATTTTACTCACCAGTGCCATGGTTTTAGTCGTTAATCCCGAGGCACGAAAATAACTACTAACCCGCTTTTTCAAGTTTTTTGCTTTACCCACATACAACACCTGCTCTGCGTTATCATACATCTGATAAATACCAGGCTTTTGGGTTAAACCAGCTAAAAATGTTTTGTAATCAAAGTCTAATGAGGTTTCTGCATTCACAGCAATGACTTAATGAGTTCGTCGAGAAATGGAAAATACGTGCGCTGATACCAGTGTAACGGTAACACTAGAAAATGAGAAGCCACCCGAAGGTAGCTGACATTGGCTAAAAAACGCTATAAAACACAGCAGAGAATAGCTAGCAGGTAGGTTATTTATGCACAAGTAAACACATTGTGCTAATTCATGGCTTCAGCATCAAGCATGCCATGCTTCACCGCTAACAGAGTTAGCTCAACATCGCTGCTGATATTGAGTTTATCAAAAATACGGTAGCGATAGCTGTTCACTGTTTTTGGGCTTAAACACAGCTTATCAGAAATAGCCTGCACTTTATGGCAGTTAACAATCATCATTGCGATTTGAATTTCACGTTCAGACAAACTATCAAAAGGGGAAGCATTATCTTGTTGGAAAGGCTTGAGTGCCAGCTGCTGGGCAATATCAGGACTAATATAACGTTTACCCTGATAAGCCTTATGAATAGCATCTACCATATCAGACAGGTCCGCACCTTTGGTCACATACCCTGCGGCACCGGCTTGCAACAAACGGGAAGGAAATGGCTCATCCTGACAAACCGTCACTGCAATCACTTTTATATCAAGCCCAAGGCGATTGATTTTTTTTGTTGCTTCCAAACCACCAATGCCTGGCATTTTGACATCCATCAGCACTACATCTGGCTTTAGCTTTCTGGCCAGCTCGACAGCTTCTTCACCACTAGAAGCTTCACCAACCACTTCAATACCATCAACGTCTGCCAACATCCGGGTAATACCGGTTCTTACCAAGTCATGGTCATCCGCCACAAGAATATTGATCAAAAGGGACTCCTCGGCATTAACCAACTAAACATGCACCTAACAAATCTAGCGTCTTTTTCTAGATTGGGAAATTCTTGCCCACTTAACAGTGTAAATAACAAAACAGACTCTGGTTTACAAAGCTGTAAACATATCAGAATGAAAATTAACTGAATAGCGCCTTTTTGTTATAAGAACAAAAATTTGGCTAATTTTCCGATTCTTTTGGTTAAATATTCATTTAATAAGATAATTACTAGTGGTACATAGACCACTAGTCTCTCGTTTGGTACTTCACTCACCAAAATAACCAAACGAGGCAGAGAAGTGATGATCTTTCTATAGCAGTTTTTCCAAGGCAGGAACGACCTCAAACAAGTCAGCCACCAGACCATAATCAGCCACCTGGAAAATGGGAGCTTCTTCATCTTTATTAATGGCCACAATCACTTTACTATCTTTCATACCCGCCAAGTGTTGGATAGCACCAGAAATACCCACAGCGATGTATAAATTAGGTGCAACGATTTTACCCGTTTGCCCTACCTGCATATCGTTGGGAACAAAGCCAGCATCCACCGCCGCCCGAGAAGCACCCACTGCTGCCCCAAGTTTATCGGCCAGGCTGTACAACATGGCAAAGTTTTCCCCATTAGCCATACCACGACCACCAGATATCACGATATCTGCCGCTGTCAGTTCAGGGCGATCAGACTCAACCATCTCTTCACCCACAAAGCTAGAGGTGCCTGCATCATGGCTCGTACTTAAAGGCTCAATCGTTGCGTTACCACCTTCAACAGCGGCAGCATCAAACCCAGTAGTGCGCACGGTAATCACTTTTGTCGCCGCACTGGATTGTACGGTAGCAATGGCATTGCCTGCATAGATGGGCCGAGCAAAGGTATCCGCACTATCAACCCGAATAATATCGGATATTTGATCAACATTGAGTAAAGCTGCCACCCGCGGCATAAAGTTTTTGCCGGTTGTCGTAGCAGCAGACAATATATGTCCATAGTTTTTGCCTAATTCAGCCACCAATAAGCTGATATTTTCTGCCAGCTGATGGGCATATACCGCTTGGTCAGCAACCAACACTTTATTAACACCAGCAACTTTGGCTACTTCATCGGCAACTGTACCGCACTGGTGTCCTGCTACCAGGATATCGATTTCCCCACCAATCGCTTTCGCCGCAGTGACGACATTTAGGGTAGCGCCATGAAGTTTGCCTTGATGGTGCTCTGCAATAACCAGTACGCTCATTTAAATCACCTTTGCTTCATTTTTTAGCTTATCAACCAGCTCTTCAACACTGGCTACCTTAATACCTGCTTGTCGTTCAGTCGGCGGCTCGACTTTTAGGGTTTTGATGGTTGATTCCACCTCAACCCCATAGTCAGCAGGTGATTTAGTATCCAGTGGCTTCCGCTTGGCTTTCATGATATTGGGTAATGAGGCATAACGTGGTTCATTCAAACGTAAATCAGTGGTAACAATAGCAGGCAGTTGCAGTGCAACGGTTTCCAAGCCACCATCCACTTCCCGAGTGACGGCCACCTTACCATCTGTCAACTCAACTTTTGAAGCAAAAGTACCCTGAGGCAACCCAGCCAATGCTGCCAACATTTGGCCTGTTTGGTTATTGTCGGTATCAATAGACTGTTTACCTAAAATAACCAGGTCGGGTTTTTCTTCATCAACAATAGCTTTCAGAATTTTAGCCACCGTTAATGAGGTTAAAGTTTCATCTGATTGCACTAAAATACCGCGATCGGCCCCCAGTGCTAATGCAGTGCGAATCTGCTCCTGTGCCTCTTTAGGCCCTAGCGAAACCGCAACAATTTCAACCGCCGCATCCTTATGCTTTTCTTTTAAGCGAACAGCTTCTTCAACCGCTATTTCACAAAATGGGTTCATCGCCATTTTGACATTGGTTAAGTCAACGTCACTATTATCCGGCTTGACTCGAACTTTCACGTTGTAATCGATAACGCGCTTGACCGCTACAAGAATCTTCATGGATTCCTCGTATCATGTTCGTGGGTGAAAAACCTGTTATCAACAGGTAACTAATAATCGGCACAAAAAATACGACAATCCTTGTGCGACAAAATTCGGAAGTATCTTGAACTGATTGCTATAGCAGGTCAAGAGACCACCCGTTGAAAACGATTTAGCCACTTTAACTAGTCGCTATTCGCTTAAACAGCAATAAAAATACCTGTCTTGCTGCATACATAATTTGGTAACCTTATGGCTTACCAAGCCTGTTTTACCACTGGCACTGTTTTGGCTGTTGTATTAATAGCTGTCGTATTAGTAACAGCCACTACCATTAGGTGTCATCCTAATTTGAGTGCCATTATAATTGAGTACCATCGACTGGGTACCCTCATCATTTAATGCCACCATACATTCAATGACACTACAGTAGTTTATTGTGCCCATTAGACAAAATTAAAACAAGCGTTTAAAATCGACCGTAGTCTGACATAACAATACAGCTATCTTCAAGCTACCATTTAACGATTAGCCCCTAAAGATAGCTCTTAGCCTGGGTAGGAGATTTCATAGTGCAACGTGAATCGATGGAGTTTGACGTAGTCATCGTCGGGGCGGGTCCTGCAGGTTTAGCCACCGCCTGTCGGCTAATGCAATTAGCAACAGAGGCAAGCCAAGAATTAACTGTATGTGTGGTTGAAAAAGGCTCCGAAGTGGGCGCTCATATTTTATCTGGTGCGATTTTAGAGCCAACTGCTCTCACCGAATTATTTCCTGACTGGAAAGACAGAGGGGCACCTCTCAATACCCCCGTGACGCAAGACGATATTTATGTGCTTAATAATGCGGAAAAATCGATTAAAGTCCCGCAATTGTTAATACCAAAAACCATGCATAATGAAGGCAACTACATTATCAGCTTAGGCAACCTGTGTCGTTGGTTAGCTGAACAGGCAGAAAGCCTGGGCGTTGAAGTCTTCCCTGGGTTTGCGGCAGCAGAGGTATTATACGACGATAAAGGTACCGTTAAGGGAGTGCTTACTGGGGATATGGGGATTGGTCATGATGGCCAGCAAAAAGACAGCTATATGCCTGGCATGGAGTTACATGCCAAATACACTGTATTTGCTGAAGGCTGCCGTGGCCATCTGGGTAAACAGTTAATTGCCAAATTCAAGCTTGATGAAGGTAAAGAGCCACAGCACTACGGAATTGGCATCAAAGAATTATGGGATATTCCGCCTGAAAAACATCAACCCGGTTTAGTCGTCCACACAACCGGTTGGCCACTGAAAGAAAGTGGCAGCCATGGCGGCTCGTTCCTCTATCACCTGGAAAATAATCAAGTTGTTGTGGGCTTAATCACTGACCTAGGCTATGAAAACCCACACGTTAGCCCCTTTGATGAATTCCAGCGACATAAACAGCATCCTGTCGTTAAACACTATTTAGCAGGTGGTAAGCGTGTGTCTTATGGGGCCCGAGCGATTAGTAAAGGGGGCATCCAGTCATTACCTAAAATGACTTTTCCTGGCGGGTTATTAATTGGCTGTGATGCAGGCACGCTAAACTTTGCCAAAATTAAAGGCTCCCATACCGCAATGAAGTCAGGCATGGTTGCCGCTGAAACTATTTTTAACGCTTTGTCTTCAGCGACCGAGGCGAAGCCAGAGCTTACTGAATTTACAGAAGCGTATGAAGCCAGCTGGGCTTATAAAGAGCTGTATCAGCAACGGAATTTTGGCCCCGCCATGCACAAGTTTGGCAATATTTTAGGAGCTGCTTTTGCTTATATTGATTTAAATATATTCAATGGCAAACTGCCCTTCACCATGCATGATTTAAAACCTGATTACGCACAAATGAAGCCAGCAGCTGAGTGCAAAAAAATTGACTACCCTAAACCAGATAACCAAATCAGCTTTGATAAACTCAGCTCGGTATTTATTTCTAATACCAACCATGAAGAAGACCAGCCTTGCCATTTAAAATTAACTGACCCAGACCTGCCCATTCGGGAAAACCTACCTAAATATGACGAACCGGCACAACGCTACTGCCCTGCTGGCGTGTATGAAGTGGTAGAGGCTGATGAAGGGGGTAAACGCTTCCAAATTAATGCCCAAAACTGCGTGCACTGTAAAACCTGTGATATTAAAGACCCTGCACAGAATATTACTTGGGTGACGCCAGAGGGGGCAGGAGGACCAAACTACCCTAATATGTAAAAATCCTTCGAGAAAGATATAAAAAGGGGCTTAAGCCCCTTTTTATTTGAGGGTGTCGCAAAAGGTCATGAGCGAAGCAAAGGCAAGGCAAAAATCGGCGAAAAGGCGGAGTTTATACTTAATAAACGAGCATTTTGAGTCGATTTTTAACGCCGTATTTGCAAGCGCAGTAGTTTTGCGACAACCTCATTTATTAAAGGCGCCCTTAAGCTTGATAGAGGGTGTAGCTGCCAATAACGATAAATGCACAACCTGCCATGTAAGAGAGATATTTTTCATTAATATAATTCGCTAACAAACTTCCCATTAATACGCCAATGGCTGACGCTACAATTAACGCCAATGACGCACCAATGAAGACAGTCCATTTACTCACCTGCTTATCTGCAGCAAATAACATGGTTGCTAGTTGAGTTTTATCGCCTAATTCAGCAATAAATACCGCACTAAATACAGTAAAAAGAATTTTAGGGTCCAATGACATAAACTCTCCCAAGAGGGGCAGCTACTGAGGGCAAAGATTGTAGCTATCCTATTTATCAGGGTCTATAGGGCACCTCTAATAATTGTTTATGGCCTCTGCGCAAGCTGACGGGTATATGCGTTTGTCATTGGTTGATTGATAGGCACCGCTAATAACCTATTTAGCAGGCATTAATGACATATCCCAAAAATGCGCTTCAATTTTATGACCGTCTAAATCTCGCACGAAACAGCCATAGTACGGCTCACCATATTCTTGTCGTGGGCCTGGCGCCCCCTCCTCCTTTGCACCTGCTGCCACTGCCGCTTGATAAAATGCATCCACCACTTGCTTGGAAGGCGCTAAAAAACCTATATGAGTGCCATTGCCAATAGTGGCTGCTTTCCCATCAATAGGTGCTTGTACCCAAAACTCTGGAAACTGCCTACCATAGGCAACGGCTCCAGGGTGTTCCATAACTCGACGACACCCCAGCGGCTCTAATACTCTGTCATAAAAACTTACCGCCTGCTCAAACTGATTAGTACCAATAGACACATGTGAAATAATGCTTGGCATATCATCTGACATTTTATTCTTCCTTATCAATGTGATAGTCAACAACCAATAGCTTAGACGGTACCTCCTGACAGCATTCTGTCAGGAGGGATATTTTTCACATTGGGTTCACACATCATTGACAGCCAGTCTGATATGAGCACCTTTAATTACGATTCAGACACATTTCACTACATAAAACCTATATGGCAACTTATTATACGACAATAGAATTATTCATTTTTAGCTGTTATTGGAAACATTTCAATGAACAAAATTCGGTTAACGATCACCCTGGTACTATTGCTGCTAATTCAAACAAATGCCCACGCTGCCTGGACCTACGTCTTTTGTGCAACACCTGATGGTGAAGACTGGTATTGGTTAAAAAATAACTTCGACAATTATGTCACGATTTCCGGTCAATGGCATGAAAGTCCTATCGTGTGGGGTAAATATTTTAAATATATGAGCGTATCTGAAGAAGATTATTCAGCGGTTAATCGTCAGTGCCGTGAAGGTTATGTTGCGCAACCTGCTGATAATAAATTATCTGACTGGCAACGATTTAGAGTTTATAAGCCCAACGGTGAAAATTATTATGCGCCTGGAAAGTACGGCGAAATAATTGCCCTTGGATAATATGATCATGAGTTAAACGGCTACAATAGCCGTTTAATTTAAAATCTATTCTCGAAGTGTATCATAGCAAGCGCGGCACACGGCTATTTCTTTGATAATTTCAAACCCTGTTCCACCAGGATCATCGGTTGTCTTGGTTTTTCCCTCTTTATGATGAACATTCACCTGAAGGCGTTTGGGATACATTTGTTTACGTTTTTTTATAACGAACGAGTAGGAAGGTGTATTGGCACTTACCTGGGAATTACACTGCTGGCATTGATACATTTAAAACGGCCGAAAATCTTGAATACCTTTCAGGGGCCGATGTCTGAAAGCGTTGCTTATTGAAGGAGCCGCTAACTTAACGTAACTATATGACCATTGTCAACCACCAAGACAGTCTTATAATCTTCAAATTAATTTATTCTAATATTTCCAGATTTTCTCTAACTCTGCTCTACAATCCATTTATTAAACTAACCCTACATCTTGTCTCAAGGAAGCCTATTGGTACTCAATAGGCATTTAGACGTTACATGGTCACTTCACGGAGGAATTATGGCCAAGCTACTACACATTGACTTCGCTACTGCTGAAGGCGGACAGGTTCAAGATATTTCTGGTAATAATCGCCATGCAACTGTCGCACAAGGTGAACCTGCTGTCGTTACAGATAGCTACCTTGGTCAAGTCCTTTATTTTAGTGGCAATGACTATTTAAGCGTTCCTGCTTTTCTTACCAATCACCAGAACTTTACCATATCGGTATGGGCCAAACCGACTCTGATTAATAATAAATACCATGCTATTTTTGGCCGCCAAATCGAGCCCAGTCAAAATACCATTACTTCTTTAGACCGTTTCCCCAGTCTCTGGGTAGGTCCTGGTGGTTACCTGCATTATGACATATACGACCATCACAATAACGATGTACAAACACCAGGCGCAAGGGTAGTTCACAATGCCTATGACATGTTCACGGAAGAAAGCCAATGGGTTCATATCACCTGGGTAAAAGAAGGAACCAACAGTCGTATTTACCGTAATGGTATTCTTTTTAAAGAATCAACTGCCCCAGCACAATGTTACTTTAAAGAAGATGTCGACTATCACATTGGCCATATCGACAATTACTTTGTGGGCTGTTTAGCCCATTTGAGAGTCTATGACGAAGTACAAACCAATCAGGCAATTATTGCCGACCTCCTCAGTGATCGAGGTACTTACCAGCCCAGTAACAAAGTATTACATTTAAATTTTGCTAAAATACATAATCAAACTGTGCCTGATATGTCAGATAGCTTACACCATGGCCAGTTTGATGCGACAACAGCACCAACGGTTTGCACAACAGATGATTTATTTCCAAAAGTAATAAAAACATCTGATGGCCATTTTAGCTGTCCATCCCCCTTTACCAATAACCACTCTTTTACCCTGTCACTTTGGGTAAAACCACAAACCAATAGTGGTCAATTTGGGTTGCTTGGTCATCGTGACAATGGCCCCAATGGAGAAACGACTACGTTAGGTCTCGAAATAGCCAACAACCAACTACGTTATATTCTCTATGAAAATAATAATGGCAACTTAGGGTCATTGGTAACAGGTCTCTTTGCTTCTAATTATTTCCAGCAACACCAATGGACCCATATCACCTGGGTTAAAGAAGGCAACAGCTGCCGTTTATACAAAAATGGTGTGCTCACAGATGAAGGCCAGGCACCATCCGATTTTTACCTTGCGGCTAATAGCACCTTATTAGTAGGGAAATTAGCTAACCGCTTCGACGGGTCGATTTATAATGTACGGGTTTATGATAGACCCTTGCTCATTGAGCAAATTCAACGGGATATGCATGAAGACTCACCTCCAGAGGTGTTAAAGCAATTCACAGCCCAATACAGTCATCGTGATTTTATTTATACCGATATGGTAAACCACCAAGGTAACCTGGTTGCCTTCGCCATGGATAGTGAGCGTAAAATCTATTATGCCGTACTCAATCCTAATAATGCTGAAAGTAATAGTCCAACTGACAGTGGTGAGCTAGAAGTGAGTCAAACCAGTGCAAATAATAAAGCACTTGATGTTAACTATTGGCCTGCCACGCCTTCACTGCTGCCTTTCCCCGCTGAAATTACCGAAGTGGGTTTCTTAGCCGGTAATAATTTTACCATGACTAAAGTCACCACCAGTCAACTAGTCGCCCATGAAACCCATGGGCTGAGTGGTGAAGAACAACAAGCCTTAGCCAGCTGGAAGTCATCGACGGGGGCACTGACAGCCCAAGCGCCATTTAAAGCATTGTCTGATGGTAAGCATATTTTTATTTTCCGCCAAGCCTTACATGGCACAGATACCAATGTACCTAGCCGAAATAATCGTGCTGTTGTGGATAGCACGCTGTTAGCGGATCGGTTTGTGATGGTAGGCAGCCAACTCAATTTAAAACGAGAAACACGTTATCAACACAGCCGGAAAAAATTAATTCCAGACAATAGTAAAGATGCTCGAGATACCGTTGATTTAGAAGGCAAGGTATTTTATGAGCCCACTCAAGAACTGAGTTTTATTAATAATTTAAGCTTTGGTGCATTCAGTGTTAACCAAGTACCCACGGCGATAGCCGATATAAAACGCTGGCAGTTTTTTGCTTATAACAACAGTAGTCGTCTGATTGACAGTTACAGTATTGAAGTTGCCAAAGAAGGTTTATTTAATTTCTTGGGCACTCAGTTCTATACCAGTCCCGACCCAGAGCTGCGCAAATCAGTGTTTGAATCAAAGCCTGGGAAGGACACCAAGGGTAATGACTTAGTCCCGGTTAAAACCAATGATGGTTTTGCCAGCTATGGTTTAATCTTTAACGATCAGGCCTCTTTACAAATTAATACCAACGCTTTCAGTCATATTAAAAATGGCAGTGTTACCTTCTGGCTACGTCGAAATAATACCCCACTAAATCAAAATGCAGTGTTATTTAGCAATGGCAGCCAGGTGACCGTAACCCTAAGTCAAACCGGTCATTTAACCGTATTAATCGGCACCCAAGAGCTTACTGTTGGTGATGTATTAACAACCGCTAACCAATGGCATCATTTAGCCATTGTCAAAGAAGCCAATAAAGTGATGATCTATCAAGATGGCATTATTAAAGGCCAATCCCTGGCTATGCCTGAAACCTTCTCCGATAGTGCCAGCACTCAGCTGCAACTAGCCGAGCACTTTATCGGTGAGTTGGATGAAGTACAAATTTGGAGCCGTGCTTTATCAGCCAGAGAAGTCAGTGAAAATCGACGTTATCGCCTGTTAGGTAATGAAACCAATTTAATTGCTTATTACCGTTTAGATGAAGGCCAAGGCCAATATTTATTGGATTACAGTCGCAATAGTCTCCATGGTACCCTACAACTGTCTTCTGGTAGTACCAATGACTTATGGACAAATTCATCCGCCCCTATTGGTGAGCAAGCTGGCATTAACCGCTTTAGTTTTAGCGTTAATTACAGTGCTAACCAAAATAATGGTAAATTACGCCGGGTTGAAGGCTTAGATGCTGCTCTTTATTATCAGCAAGAAAATGCCGCTACGGGTTATGATGCGGCAAGCAAACCCATGAAAACCCTACCCCGGGTATTACTAACGGTAAGCACAGCAACGACTCCCGCTAACAGCCAAGTGGTAGAAAATCGCCAAGTCGATACCTTAGATTTTGGTATTAGTCGTCACGGTAAATTGGCTTTGGCGCCTACTCAGCTAGTATTACCTGAAGTGCAATCCAATAGTGCCGAAGTTAATATTCCTAACTTATTAATTGAACGGGAAGCTAAAGATGCATTAGCTAAGCAAAAAGTCACAGCCATTGAGACCTTACAAGCACAAGTTACCCAGCACAATAATACGCTCAGCCAGCTCAATGAGCAAAAGCTAAGTATCCCTGACAAGCAAACAGAACTCTCCTTAGCCACTACAAAACGCAATGAACTCGCGCAACCATTTACTATCACCCTCTATACTGAGTACGATCAGCAAGGCAGCTCCTATACTATAACCGAAAATGAATACACGTCAGGTAGCGTAGAGATTCAAACTTGGAGTAATCGAATAGGCGTTGCCGACTTAAGCGACCTGAGTGGTTTTAATAACAACGTGAAATCCTTTGGTTTAAGGCACACACATTACCATGATATTTATGCGTATAACTCACCAAACTACTCAAACCAACACTGTGCTTGTTATGAAGTACCACTCTATTTCTTTAGCAGTGTAGTGAATGATGGTATTGGCCTAAATGTAAAACAAAACCCTGAACCAAGCATTTCATCATTTATTGTCTACACCGATCTTATCCAATATCACCGTAACCAAGCAGAAGTTAAGGTGCAAAACCTTACCAATGAAATAGAGTCACTCAATGCAACCATCGACAGTGATATTGCTACTGAACAAGCCGCATTAAATAATACGCAAAGCCAGCTGAATACGGCAATTGATGAGCTGCAGCAGTTACGCAACGAGATCGATGTCATTAACGATAAAATCCAGGGTGAAAAATCCATTGTGATGCCACTGTTACATTCCGATGCTAATGGCTTAACCATCAGTGGTGCTACCCTGACTCAAGCAGATGCTAAAGGTAACCCTCGACTTGTTGATAGTGTTGTTGGCAATGTCAACCTCTATTATACCGACCAACAAGGATCATTATTTACTTCTCATTTGAATACCTTAACTGAGCGAGTTAGTTATAACTTATCAACAGAAGGCAGTAGTAGTGTTAAATTGATCGCTCAACATGCCGGACAGGAGCTTGCACAAACCGTCATTAGTATTACTGATGGCTCTGTTGCTGACCGTTGCAATCTCAGTCTAGTCAATAGCAATTTCAACTTAAGAGAAACCTGGAGCGATGTCCCGAGAGATCCGCAATTACTAGCCAGAATTCTCAATGGCCAAGCGCGCAAGATTAATGCTAATACACCTGTAGGCACTATTAATGATGAGTATAACTATGCCTCTGTGATGACTGAGAATGAAAAGCCTGGGGTAAAAAACGGTTCCCGCTTATTCTTCCTCAACCCAGGCTCCCATACCCAAAAGTTGATTAATGCTAATATCACTTCCAACAGTACCGTGATTAAACCTGTGCAATGGCGTACCCAAGGGCAAGGTACCGCGCTGTATTTTGATGGCCAACAAACTCAATTGACATTTGCTGATGGGGTTTCTGACCATTTATTACATAGTGATAAGGACCTATCGATTGAAGCCTGGATCAAGCCTGAACGCTCAAACAGCATCCGCGACCGGTTATGTTTAATTTATTACCGCACCGACGCCGATCATTTATTCAGTGTGTTCTTAGATTACTATGATCAAGATAATGCGACTGATTTTCGCATTCGGGCGGAAGTGCAAGACAAGCATGTCAGGTCCAACACCCGTTACGACTTTAATCAATGGTATCACCTGTCGTTAGTATACAAGCAATCAACAGCCATTAAGTTTGGTGAGCAAAACCGTGGGCTACGGGTACCCCATGCCAGTACCTTAGACATGATTCGCGACTGTACTATCGAGTGTTTTGTCCAACGTACGAGCACCAACCAAACCCAAGCACTGGTCAATAAAGGCTCTAACTTTGGCTTATTCTTGCATAATGGCAAAGTGGCTTATCGTTTCGCCGATGAAGATGACAATGTCTACTATGTAGAAACAAACGCTATCTTATCAGCAGATGACTTCCACAAAATCACTGTCACCCGGGCTTTTGTTAGCGAAGACACCAGCAGTAATAATAATGCCAGCGTTTCAGTCACTAATACCGGCGGTAATAATTACAGCATCAGTAACGTGAGTAATATTCTCGATGATATTGGCAGTCTGCAAACCAAATGGGTTGAAGTGCGCATTTATGTGGATGGCCAAGCGAAAACCCTTAGCACCAGCAATAGCCGCAATGTGCAGTATAACCGTCCAGCGGGCTCACAATCTGCACCAGCGAATACCATTGCTTATGTCCACTACAGTGATAATCGGGAAGTCAATGTCCGTACTAGCTCAACAGACGTCACCTTTGGTGTGGCTCACTTTGAATCAGCGGATGCCAGTGTGTCTAGCAGTAACCAAGGCAACTTCGGCTATAGCAATCTCACTCGGTTTAAAGGCCAACTAGAAGGCACGGTCGCAGAAATCCGCTTGTGGAGTAGCGCCCTTGAAGCCAGTCAGGCAGGAAGAGAAGTCCAGAATCTCGGCAACAATGGTTTAATTGCCCACTGGAAGTTTGAAGAAGGCGACGGCTCCATTGCAGAGGATTCAGTCAGCAATAACCATGCACGCCCTGACAATAACTCAGTGGTTAAATGGGTCCGTAGCCCTGATAGTGATGCCTCTTACATCAAGCTTTATGTCAATGGTGATGAGGTCACTGATGTTACTGAAGAAGCCAGCTCACAAATCCATAATGGTTTCTATATTGGCCGGCGTACCGACGACCACGGTGCCGAAGATATCCACTACTACAAAGGAGTACTTGACGAGTTACGACTTTGGAAAACCGCACGCACTGAGGAAGAAATTCAAGACAATATGTTCCGGCGTCTACTGGGCGAGCGGGATGATTTATTGGCCTACTACACCTTTGACTTAGAAACGGCTAATACCATTACTGATCAGTCCGGTCGCAATGTTAACCTGGCCTTAAGTAGTGGTGATGCCGCCTATCATTGGCAAGCCTCTAAAGCCCCAGTGAGCATCGATGCCCCCCTATTCCGCAATACCCTGGCCGACGTCACCACTCCCTTCCAAACCGATGCCAGTAGTACCCCAGCTGTTGCAGAATATAGTGATATTCAATTTGATAGTAATAATGAACTCCAAGCGGTATTTAAACGCGCCTACTCAGTCATTAAAGACGGCGCCTGGCGGATATTTACCGGTTTTAAAGTCGGTAACCTAATCACTGAATGGGTTTCTCAAGTACAAACGAATCCACAGGTGATCGGTTTTATTGAAGGTGCACCACCCGTACCGGGTGAAAACCTAACCGGTCATAGTAATGGGCGTTTCCCCTATACCGGTGCGAGTAAAGTGGAATTTAAGCAAGCCGATTCTGTTAATTACTCATACGCCACTGGCTCAAAAGACGATTGGTTCTTTAATACCAATTTCTACGGCGGCTTAACCACCTCTTTTGAAGCAAAAGGCTTATTCGCCCCCTTAGGTTTTGGTACCGAAT
Organism: Spartinivicinus poritis; assembly: GCF_028858535.1. NCBI lineage: Bacteria > Pseudomonadati > Pseudomonadota > Gammaproteobacteria > Oceanospirillales > Zooshikellaceae > Spartinivicinus > Spartinivicinus poritis. Next base: position 89,859 of record NZ_JAPMOU010000020.1, on the reverse strand, counting down.
TAACCGTCGGTAAGTTCGAGTCAAAAATCCATGTTAACTTTGGGGTAGACTTCAATGGTGCCCGAACCGAAGAAATCAGCTACAGCAGTACTGAACATAAAGGTAAGAGTACCGTACTGGAACTTGGTGGCACCGTGGAGCAAAACAGTAGTGATGGCAGTACCTACACTCTACCCGAAAAACGCTTTGTGCCAGATAATATCGGCATGGCTTTAGTACGCTCACAAACTGCCGATGTGTATGCCCTGCGGTTAGCCCATAACGGTGTGTTAGTAGCCTATCGGACTGTGCTCAATGCCGATATCCCTGAGGATTATAACGTCATCACCTTCCCCATTAACCCTCGTTATACCAAACAAGGGACTTTGGATGGCAAGTTAGGTTATAAATTCGAAAATAATCAATATGTGGTCAATACCGATGAGCACTACACAGAGTCCACTCACTATGGAGAATACAGCTACTACAAACCTAAAGAAGCCTATGCCCTTAAACAACGTATCGAGTTAGAAGAAGACGAGCGCCGGGTAGACTATCAGGACTTTGGGCTAGAAAGTGGCTACATAGGCCAGAATGCACCTGACTTACCTACCCCCTACCGGAAGAACCTGGTTAACACCTATGTATGGACAGCAGCAGGCGGCTTTTTCACTGAGTCATCCTCAGTCATGGATGCAGTGAGTGAGAAATTCAGCGGCAGCAATACCATTGCTATCAGTGGCGGCATTAAGGCAGAGTTTACACCACTATTAGCCGGTGTGGGCTTTACCTTTGGGGTATCAGCACAAGCAGGTGGTAGCTTCACCACCACCGCCCATAAGTCGAAAAACGCAAGCTCAGGCTTCAGTGTTGATGTCAGCACCGGGGGGGTATCGGGTAACTTGCAGTTGTATGCCGGTAATTCAGCAGAAGCCAGCCACCATGGGGTCAATGTCAGTGAAGGTGTATTTAACAATGGCGAGGCCGTGGCCAGACCCGGTAAAGTGGATGCTTACCGGTTTAATAGTTATTTCTTGCAAGGCTCAACAGAAAACTTTGAGCACTTTGCTAATAAAGTGGTCGATGCCAACTGGCTGGCTGAAAGTAATGATGCCAACGCCGTTGCGCTGCGTCAGGCGATTGCTGCTGATCAAGCTGCCAATGACACTGATAAAGCGGCCCCATGGCGGATTATGCACCGGGTGACCTTTGTTAGCCGGATATTGCCAGAGGTTGAAGCCAATCCTCAAACCAATAGCCTGCCTCAAGCCTTAAGTGCAGCACGGATTAACAGTAATTACGCATTAATCAAACGACTTGAGCCTTATGTAAAGCCTGCAACACAATTGGACTATCAATACGGTAATTTTGCTAATAAAGTGCGTATGGCTATCACCAATTACCTACCTGAAGTACAAGATGCCAGTGATGATATCGTTAAATTACTATCACAGTATTATGAAGTCTTTCCCGAATAAAAATAGCATTAATGAGTAGTCTGTTAAGCCCAACCCATGTTGGGCTTTTTTTTATAAGTACAGTGCTCAACTATACTTAACCAAACAGCGGCAGCTTAGGGAAAAGCGCCATGCCAATCGACACAACACTACAACACGGTATTCTTATCGAGTGCAAAGCAATGGTACAACATGCTTTTGCATCGGGGTTAAAAGTACCAGCAAATTTAGTCTCTTCATTAGAAAACTATGAGTTAAAATACTTAAAGCTGACGAATCAATCCATCAACCTTCATCAACTGGAAGACAATCAATCCAATAGTTTTGATTCCCTCCAAAACCATGCTCACGAGTTATCTATTATCCACAATCAATTAACTGACATCATTGCGCCAGCAAAACCCAGAACTATTTTACTACTTGAAAGAGAAGCACAACGATGTATATGGCTGAAATTTCTTGGCCCAGTACCATTAATTCGGCAAATGATGATAGTTGCTTTAGTTGCACTCATTAGCTTTATTACCTTGAGTTTATCTTCTTATGTCAATGGCATGCCAAGCAACTTTAGTTTATTAGACAACTCTGGCATCTCACTTTTGATTAACGAATTATTTTTGCTCAGTGCTGCTGCTATAGGTGCATCATTTGCCGGCTTATTTAAAGCCAATTATTACATTAAAAATAGAACGTTTGATGAAGTCTACGGCTCTTCTTATTGGGTTAGATTTGTCTTAGGGCTTTTGTCAGGGATCATTTTGGCTTCTCTTATTCCTATCGAAACATTTAGCGAAAATGAAGGAAAAATGACCGCAACGTTGCATGGACTGGGTAAACCCGTATTAGCCTTATTAGGTGGTTTTTCAGCGTCTGTGGTATATCGAATCCTTTACCGCCTTGCCGGTGCAGTTGAGTCAATCATTCAAAGCGATTCGAAAGAAACCAGTGAAATGCAAGAAACGGTTACGAAAAGTCGAGTCAATGAACAGTTATTAACCGAGCGGATGCAAATCTCATCGAAATTAACTAACCTTCAGCATAAGCTATCCTCGCAAAACCAGTTACCTGAAGAATTAATGAATGAATTTCGACGCATTCAGCAAGAGTTAATCAACCCTGATTTTGACCAGTTCGAATTACCTGAGCAACCACCCAAGCCAGTCAATAACCAGGATAACAAGACAAACCTGGAAAAAACAGGTTAATTTTTATTCCCCTAGTTTACTCTTAAACTATACAGTATTTACTTTTAATTCACATTCGCGAAGGATATATACTTAATTGCTAAATAGCAGCAAGGTAACAACGAACAATGAAAGTACTCATAATCACAGCTTTATTTTATTTTACCTTGGCTAGTCGCTTAGCAAGCTGTGATCTTACCGTTACTCATGTTTCGAAGTACAGTGATACCGATAATAGAGATTTATATTATATCGAACTATTAAATTTAGTCCTTAACAAAACCAAAGCGACGGATGGGGACTTCACAGTAAAAATGGCCGAATCACCTTTAAGTCAGGACAGAGCAATTGCCAGTCTTCAAGAAAACAAGTTTATCAATGTGTTATGGACTATGACATCTCGTCGACGAGAAGAGCTGCTGCTACCTATTCGCATCCCCCTACTAAAAGGATTACTTGGTCATCGTATTTTTATTATAAAAGAAGCAGATAAAGCCAAATTTGAATCAATCAAAAGCCTAAAGGCATTAAAACAATACCGCGCTGGTCAAGGTCACGATTGGCCAGATACCACCATTCTCAAGGCAAACGGCATCCCCACTGTCACCAGTCCTGATTATGAAGGACTATTTGCCATGTTAAAGCATGGTCGATTTGACTATTTTCCCCGTGGCGTAACTGAAATTTGGGGAGAAGTCGCCTCTCACCACCAAGAACGTTTTATAGTCAACCAAACACTCATGCTGGTTTATCCTGCCCCTTTTTATTTTTTTGTTAATAAGGCAAATACTGCTCTTGCCGATAGGTTAGAAAGAGGACTCTGGATAGCGATTAAAGATGGCAGTTTTGACAAGCTTTTCTATAATCACCCAGCCCATGCAGAGGTTTTCAAATCAGCTAAAATGGAAAACAGAATTATTTTTAACTTTATTAACCCACTCTTGCCGTCTGAAACCCCTTTAGACAATCAAGTGTTATGGCATAAAGTTAATTAATGATTAAAGGCAGCTCTAAAACCAATCAAGGTTAAATATTCTATTTCTGTACTGCCAAGGGGGTGAACCTTGTAACTGCCTCTCAGTATAAACTTTTAACAATTCGTCCCCAAAGGTAGAAATACCTTTTTCTAACCCTTTTTCATACTGAAAATGCCACCATTCTGCACCTAACCAACTTCCCCCTTTAAGAAATGAACGACGGGCGCGAATACGCTTAAAACCCTCTTTTTCAAACAGTTCAGTAATATCGATGAACTTACCTGTTATGGATTTACCATGGTTTCGAGAGCCATAAGTAACGGCATTTAACTCCATTTCTGTTCCACCTTCTGCTCTGGCAAACACTCGCCAATACCTGCCTTCGTCAGGCGTCACAATAAAGGGATCTTTTGCTCTATTTTCCATACCACTGCCAACAAACAAGTCCAGTGCTCTACCAATATAGTGAAACGAAGTTGCACTACGAGATGCGCCTACATGAGCATTTAATGCACGCCTCGCGCCGGAACTGGTGAGTTTGCCACCGGCTTTAATCACATGCTCTCGTATTTTCATATAGGCTGCGGCAGCATCCTCTCTCAGGAAAAAGCGATCATAACCATCTCTGTATTGATCTGCGGGCACCCTCACCCAATCCAGTAACTTCCCTTGCTTATCATGAGAGGTAAGTGGATGCACTTGCTCATCCATACTAACAGCTAAAGCACTATGTAACGCAGTCCAGGTATTCTGCCCTACAACCCCATCAGCATATAGACAATAGCTTTCTTGAAATTGTATAACGGCATTTTCGGTTTTCTCACCAAAAACCCCGTCTAAAGGACCTGGTTTATAACCAAGTTTTTTAAGGATTTCCTGAATACTTTTCACATCCTCTCCCTGGCAACCATTTTTTATCATCAGTATTATTCCCTTCGCTATCAACGGCTTTTATACTTTAATAAGTTTATCTAAGACAAAACACAAGCAGTGAAAACATCGCCCAATTAGCACTCATAACTAATCCACCAATTTACATGATTAGTTGTTAATGATTATAGATCCCTCCCCTAAACAGTGAATTGATGCATGACGCTGGTTACCAAGCTATTTTTTTAGCGCTGCTAAAGTAGCTGCCATGAATCATGTAAGCGAAGCCCCCACCGTTGATCAGCAGAATGACTTACTAGCAAATGAATGCAAAGAAAATAAGGGTTTTGCTTGTTTGGTTGCCTCACTCAGGGTAAAGTGCTTGGCTTATAAACAGTAAGCCACCATAGCATTATGATTGATAAATTAAAGCGTGCCGCTCAAGCCACCCAGTTTCTTCGTTTTCCATCAGTAGTAATAGGGGGCATTTGCTTTCTATCCGCCACTTATATTTTTTTGACATCCCGGTCTCATGAAACTGATTTCTTGCTTATTCCAAGTCTAGCCGGCCTACTCTGGGCTATTAGCACCCATTGTTTTATTGCTACATTTTGTGCAGTACCAGAAGCAACTAAGGAGAAACTGGGGTTCTTCAAAAAAATTAAATATAAGCTGAAACGCACCTGGTATTGGGTTATCGGTTTACTTTTTCTCAGCACTTCCGCTTTATTAATATTGATGACTTTTCGTATTTTCTCTTATTGGATGCGATCATATTAATAAGTCACCAATGGATCAAATCAACAGCCTTAAAATGGCAGCGAGCTATTGAGCCGATTTTACAAAAATCGGCATATCACCAAAGGTAACAGCTTGTTTTTATCTTGGATATATTGAAAGTAAAAACCTGTTTTACAGCTGATTGTGCTAAACCATAGCAAACATGTAGTGGTAATAAGTGCTCTTCTCTAGGATGACAATAGGACGCTGCAGGTGCAGAGTGCCACTCAATCAATCGTTTCTCTCGCTGATCTTCTGTAAGATCCTGGCTAACACAAGTTTCTATCAGCCAATTTTCAAATGCTGCATTTTTTTCCTGCTCTTCATCTGAAAATTTGCCAAAGAAAGCTTTAAGATTATGGAATGAAAAGCCAGAACCAATAATCAGCACATTATCACGCCTTAGTTCAGCCAGAGCTTTACCAATTTGAATATGTTTTTTTGGATCTAGTGAATTCACAAGAGATAGCTGGATACAAGGGATATCAGCCTCAGGGTACATTATTTTAAGAGGGATGAATAAACCATGATCAAATCCTCTATCGTTATCAAGCTTTGCCTCAATACCATTATTTTTTAATAAACTAGCTATTTTTTGTGCCAAGGGAGGATTCCCAGAGGCTGGATATTGGATATGATAAGATTCTTCAGGAAACCCATAATAGTCGTATATTAATGAGGGAGATTCACCACTGGTAACTATAGGATTAGCTTCTTCCCAATGCGCACTAATCACTAGAATAGCCAATGGTTTTTCGATAATAGAGGAGATATGACTAAGGTTTTTCACTAGCTCCTGATGTCCTTTATCCTTTAATAGTGGTAAAGGGCCTCCACCATGAGAAATGAAGAGTACAGAACTTAGTGGCAAGTTTGATCTACTTTTCAACGCAACCTCCAAATACTACCTCATAGTCATATTAATTGTAGCCGCTATTATATTTATTCAAAGCATTTTCCTTTTTTAAATAATTTCTCAGCTATTTATCAATGACACAGACAAGTCGATGAACAAGCTTCGCCCCCCAAATAAAGCGACTAAATTTTAGACTACAACAAGTGTTTACTGAAACCCAGCTTCAAAAACTATAACTGCTAACTATTGCACTACAAGAAAAGCTATGTATAATGGGCCTCACTTTCGACAGCAAGTAAGTCGCTGTTAGCAGCCCGGGTGGCGAAATTGGTAGACGCAAGGGACTTAAAATCCCTCGGATTAATAATCCGTGCCGGTTCGACTCCGGCCCCGGGCACCAAATAGTCGATGTAGAAGACATCCAAGTAGCAAAAAGCCAGTGTCAAACACTGGCTTTTTTTCGTTTAAACCTTATCACTGATTACATCATCTCGTCATAAAGCACACCACTTAAGTCCAGAAATAACGCTTTATAAGGCTTTAACATTAAAATAATCGGCTTACCCAAGTCAGGTTTTATTTACAACAATATCTACCGCTTCTTTGGCCCATTTGACCAATAGTGTAGGGTATTTGATCAACTCTTCTGGTGCCTCATAATACTGTTTGACTTTGATAATTCCTTTGGTTGAAGCATAAGAAAACGGTTGCATACCTTTATCCAGGTACTTCTGACGCGTGATATCATCTACCCGGAAATAGATCGTTGTTCCCCTAATAATAGCAAACTGTTTAGCTGCAACCTGTAAACCATACCCACCAAATATCTGCTTTCCTCCAATATCCCCCAAAGGCTTGAGCAACTGTTGTACAGTTTGAATAAACTCGTTGGTTGAAGTGACAGAAGTAGCAGTCATTTAAATTCTCGGTTAAGTCAGGCGTGTAATGTAGTATATTACATAACCGATAGTGATTAAACCTCAAGCAATTGTTACAAGCGTTAGCTTGCTAACATCTCCCCTACTGGATTGTCGTGAAAGTTGACTCCTCCGTTTGATTGTCGCAAAAGCTGGTAAATATGGAGTAATGGGGTGTTCTGGAGCAGCTGTCGGGAACAGCTAAAGCTCTAAAGGCCATGGATGGCCTTGTAGAGCGGTGGAAGAATACCCTGTTACTTCATATTTTTTCACCAATACTCTTTCGCGCCCCCCTCCATAAAGAGCGAAAGCAGCTTCGTGACAGCCTCTCCTACAACTGTTGTCTGTTCTTCTCCTTGATACGCTGACTAATAGCAATACAACGCTCTTCCTGTTGGATAGCAACTTTTAAACGCTTCTGTACGACAGGGCTGCTAAACTCAAGATTAGATAACGCACTCCGTAACCGCGCAACATTTTCTGGCTGACACAGTTTTGGCAATAATCGAGAGTACGTTGATTTAAACCGGCTGTCTTTTTCCTTCAACAGATTAAGTTGCCCAACAATTTGGTCTGCATAATCAGCAGATAAGGTAAACTGACTGGTAGGAAATAACCCTTCAACTAACGAGCGTTGTTCTTGCAGGGTTAAGTTACTGTTTCCCCACAATTGTTCCAACCAGTATTGCTTAGTTTTTGCCTGTGGTTGAATGGCTTTTGCCAATAATGCCTGACGCTCCGCACGATCAGAGGCATCTCGACTTAACTCTTGATTAATCCATTGTGCAGCACTGGGAATAGCATATTCATTCAACTTCACCACCAACTGCCAGCGTAAATCTTGATCAATAGCTAACCCTGCTATTCGCCGTTTTAAGGCTAAAATATCTTCTACTTTCGCTAGACCGGCAGGTGTATGGGTAAAGTGAATAAAGGCCTCAAACCAAAGCGCCTGCCAGTCAGACCCTGGCCTTGCTTTAGTAAGCTGTTGCCAAGCAAGATTTTCCAGTTGAGGGCCAAAAATAGCCAGCTCTTTTTCATGCAACACAGCTAAATAGTCATAGCTTTCCTGCAAATTAGCCACCACTTGCCGTACAATCATTTCATTGCTTTCTAAGGGTAGCTGCCTTAATGCCCAGGGTAAGTAATCTGTTAATGACAATTTAGCCGCCATTACTTGATCCCATTGACTTTGCCACACCATCGAACGTAACAAAGGATCACTAATCCTTGACAAGTGCCGTTTGATGTAATTCTCTGAGCGAGCATCTAGTGCTACTTTACTGTATCCCCAGTCCTCAACATTAACAAAAGTAAAATCTGGACAAGGGCGTCCTACCACAGCAGGAACAGGTGTTACCTCACCTAAATAAGTCACAGGAATCTGTTTAGCCGACTTTAATTGTTTGCCTTTATCATAATACAGTCCAACTAGTACCCGTTGCGTACGATAAACAGGGTATTTATTTGAGGCTTGCTGAACAATATCAAACTCACTGATTTTGTTATTGTTACACTGATAACGAGCGCTAATCGTGTTTACCCCAGCAGTACGTAACCACTGCCTTACCCAAGGAGTTAAGTTCTGATTTGAGGCAGCAGCCAAACTATTAAAAAAGTCTTCAAGTTGAGTATTTCGACCCGCATACTGTTTTAAATAGTTATGTACCCCTTGCTGGAAATTATCAGGTCCTAAGTAATGGGCTAATTGTTTTAATACCGCTGCCCCCTTTCCATAAGTAATACCATCAAAATGGGTAAAAGCATTATTGGTATCGACGACTTTTACTTCAATAGGATGAGTAGTAACTAACTCATCTTCTTCATATGCCCATAATTTTATCCGTGAATAAAACCGTAACCAGCTATCCTGATATTCTGGATACTCACTCATCGCTAAATGGGCCATATAAGTCGCAAAGCTTTCATTTAGCCATAAGCCATTCCACCAATCAGCTGTCACTGAATCGCCGAACCACATATGGGCCAATTCGTGTAAAATCACATTCGCACGACGCTGGCGTAACTCTCGAGTCACCTTCCCCCGGGTTAAATAGCGCTCAGAGTAAGTGACTGCCGCCACATTCTCCATGCCGCCAGCATTAAACTCCGGCACAATTAACTGGTCGTATTTAGCATAAGGATAATCCAATCCAAAATAATCCTGGAAAAATTCCATGCCATGACGGGTTAATTTAAACCATTCTTCAGCATCCACGTAGTTAGCCATTGATGGTCTAGCCATTAACCGCAACGGTGGCGTTTCACTGTTATCCTCCCAAATTTGATAGGGGCCGGCATGCAGAGAAATAATATAAGTACTAAATCGAGCTGATCGAGGAAAATGCCAGCGCTGTTGCGCCGAGGATAACCGCTCAATGGCTGACTCCCGCTCCGCCGTCACAACCTGCCATTCAACAGGTGCATCAACCGTTAGTTGATAAGTGGCCTTTAAGTTTGGCTGATCAAACTGGGGAAATAACTTATTGCCATCATAAGGCTGCAGTTGAGTATGTAAATATGCCTTACCATCCTTCGGGTCAATAAAGCGGTGTAACCCAGCACCATCTTTGCTGTAAGGGTGACTATATTGGATACTCACCTGATTACGACCAGGTTTTAACTGATTAGCAGGTAATTTAATAAACCAATTGTTGTATTCTGCTTTAACCGGCTTGCCATTAATCTGCATATTGTTGACCTGCCCTCCTACAAAATCCAGGGTCAGGGGTTGTTTACCAGGTTGCCAGGTAAAATCAACTTTCACTTCACCGGTATAATCGGGTTTATTTTTTGATAATGATAAAGCAAGTTGATACGACACATCTTTTACTTGTTGATAACGCTGTTTAGCATATTCATGGGTAAGATTAGCTTCAGCGGCCCTGGTCCATTGACGCTTTTGGTTAGCTTGTTCCGTCTGCTGCGTTACACAGCCAGAGACTAAGCTGACAGCTAGCCCAGTCATTAACAGTTGACTCCATGGCCTCAATTGAGAGGTGTTATCCATTCTTGTTTTCCTTTTTTATGGATTTTGTAAAGATTCCTGAATAAATGCAGCTATCCACTGAATAACCCGTTCACTATCCACCGATGCTGCCATTGAATATTCTGCTTCACGCACCCGTTCTGGAGAATATTTTTCACTCCGTAGCTTAATCAGGTCTTGACTATAGGCTTTAGTAAATTCGGGATGTCCTTGAATACCCAGCCATTTACCTCGCTGAATAATGTAATTAGGACAAAACTGGCTGCCGCCTAATACTTCTATTTCAGCCGGTAGTTCGACCACTTGATCTTGATGACTCACCAATAAATCAACTTTGGGTTTAAAAGGCTGCATCCAACTTTTCGGCTGTTTGATTTGATTAAAAGAAACCCCAATACCCCAGCCTTTTGCTGACTTTTCAACCTTACCCCCTAATACCTGAGCCATTAACTGATGACCAAAACAAATCCCTACAAAAGGTTTATCTGCTTGATACAGTTGCCGTAAAAAATCCTGTAATGCAGTCAACCAAGGTATTGCTTCATAAGCACCAAAACGGCTACCTGTGGTTATATAGGCATCACAGCAATCAATATGATCAGGTAGTATTCCTTGTGTGGCATCAAAGTACTGCCATTCTACATTCACCCCCGCTCGCTCAAACACCGCTTTAAATTGCTCAGGGTAGTCGCCATGGGCAGACTGTAATTCTGTTACAACATGATCGCACTGAAGTAAACCTAACTTCACATTATCACCGCCCAGAAAATTTCAATGTGCCAGTAACGGCATTGGCACAAAGTGTCGCATAGTCCTCAACTGAAAATAAAATGGGGTTAGTGGCTGCAGAAGGGTCTTTAAATGCTAATTCTGCTAGCTCATCCACATCATTTATTGTCACGCCAACTGCATCCAACGTATGGGGAATCCCCAGTCGATCGCGTAAACTGAGAATCCACTCAATAAAACCAGCAAAATCCACTTGCGGTAAATTGATATATTTAGCTAGCTGCTCAATACGACAGGCGATTTTAGTACGATTGGCTACTAACACATACGGCATCAGTATTGCATTTAATAAACCATGGTGGGCATTATATCTAGCTCCCATGGGGTGTGCTAATGCATGCATAGCACCTAGCCCTCGCTGAAATGCAGTTGCTCCCATACAAGAGGCTACTAACATATGGGTTCTTGCTTCAATATCATCACTATTTTCATAGACCCTGGGTAAATAATGACGAATCAACCGGGTCGCCTCAACGGCAATGCCGGCAGCCATGGGGTGATAGCCCAGCGCACAAAATGCTTCTAAATTATGGGCTAATGCATCCATACCAGTAGCAGCGGTTAAATTAGCAGGTAAACACAAGGTTAATTCTGGGTCTAATAACACCTGACAAGGCAGCATTTTCGGGTGAAAAATAATTTTTTTTAACTGGACTTTTTCATCAGTAATGACTGCCGCTCTACCAACCTCTGACCCTGTGCCTGCTGTGGTGGGCACGGCAACCACAGGCACAATTTTTTCTGCATCAGCTTGTTTCCAGTTATCACCGATATCTTCAAAATCCCAGAGTGATTGTGTTTGCCCAGCCATTAAGGCAATCGCTTTTCCTGCATCCAGCGCACTCCCTCCACCAATGGCGATTACGCCGTCATGCTGGTGATATCGAAATTGCGTTACTCCCGCCATAACCTGCTGACCAGTTGGATTGCCACTTATTTTGGTAAACACCGTCAGCTTCAGGCCACCACGGGCTATTTTTCCAATTAATGCAGTAAAAATAGGTAGCTGGGCCAATATAGGATCAATCACGACCAGGGGTGACTGAATACCATTTTGCAAACAAAGCGCAGGTAGCTGTTGTCGTTCACCGATGCCTAATAAAATGGCCGTAGGAAAATGCCAATGGCAAGGCATTTGTTCGATAACTGAAATATGCTCCATTATGCCTGCTCCTTAAAGTGATACGACTTTGGTCGTGTCACTGTTTCATAGCCCCAAGCAGATAGGCAATAACCTTTACCAGAGGCTTTTACTCCTGTCCATGCCAATGCAGGGTCTAAATAATCACAGCGATTTAAAAAGACTGTCCCCACCGCTAGCTGGCTGGCAATATTTTGGGTTGTTTCATTGTCTTGACTATAAATAGCCGCTGTTAAGCCATAATCAGAATCATTAATTAATGCAATCGCCTGCTGGTCATCATTCACTTTCATTACTGGCAATAGTGGGCCGAAAGTTTCTTCCATCATTACGGCCATTTGATGATTGACCCCCGTTAATACTTGAGGCGCTAAATAGGCGCTATTTGCCGTATTAATCCTGAGCGGCAGTTGACCTAAATCTTCATTAACAAACAGCTGAGAATCAAGCTGGGCTTCAGCTCCTTGCGCAATTGCTTGTTGAATTTGTACTTGCACCTGGCTGGCAGCGCTTGCGCTTACCATTGGCCCAAGGGTCGTTTGCTGAAGTTCTGGGTGACCGAGCCGATATTGTTTGACCGTATCAATAATCATCGGTAAACACTGGTCGTACACCTCCTGATGGATATATAACCGCTCGACTCCACAACACGATTGACCACTGTTATAAAAAGCCCCATCAACAATACTGGCCACACTGGCTGTAAGGTCAGCATCAGGGCGGATATAGGCGGCATCTTTACCCCCCAACTCTAAACCGAGGGTTTTAAAGTGCCCTGCCAATTGGTGTTCAACCTGTTTGCCTGCTGATACTGACCCTGTTAATACCACATGATTGACTTCGTTAGCTGTTAATAACTCACCTGCTGTATGATGATCCAGATGTAAATATTGAAATACCCCCTCGGGTAGCTGGGCCTGTTTAAATGCTTCTGCTAACCACTCAGCACAACGCGGCGTTTGCGAAGAGTGCTTTAAAATCACCCCATTACCTGCCACCAAGGCAGGAATAATGGAGTTAATAGCAGTTAATAATGGGTAATTCCAGGGAGCAATCACCATCACTAGCCCCAGTGGCTCACGCACTAATCGATTATTAAAGCCTGCTGTTGCAGGTAGTTGAGCAGGTGCCAGAGCCAACTCAGCCACCTCCAGCATATAGCTGGCTCGCTCTACCATCACAGCCACTTCACGCTCAGCTTGTAATAACGGACGCCCCATTTGCCAACAAATATCCCGTCCAATAGCCTGCTGTTGACTGAGACAATAATCCATTGCTTGTTGGCAATAAGCAATACGTTCATTCAGTGGCAGCTTACACCACAATTGTTGAGCTTTCGTTGCTTTTTCCAAGGTAGCGGCTATTTGCTTATTATTGGCGTAGGGCCTTTCTAACCATACCTGATTATTAATGGGAGAAATTGTTTGAAATGCTGCACTGGTGGACATCCACTTTCCTCACTTGTTAAATAATTTCAAAATACCGTTCCAGCTCCCAGTCGGTAATATGCTTGCGAAACTCTCGCTCTTCCCACTCTCGGGATGCAGCAAAGTGCTCAACAAAAGCACTACCAAAGCAGTCACGGGCAATACTGGATTGCCGAAGCCGTTGTGCAGCATCCCATAAGGTTGCAGGCAATGCTTGTTCTTCAGGAATGGCTTTATCATAAGCATTGCCAACAATTGCTGGTGAAGGCTCAATTGACGAGCGAATACCCTGTAACCCTGCCGCGATAGTTGCTGCAAGCGCTAAATGAGGGTTTGCATCGGCAGCACCTAAGCGAATTTCCAACCGCTGGCTTTGCTCCGTACCTGATATCACCCTAATCGCCGTCGTACGATTTTCTACACCCCAGGTCGCATGAGTCGGAGCCCAAAAGCCAGGTATCAACCGCCGATAACTATTAATAGTAGGCGCCAACAAAGGTAAAAATTCTGGCAACTGCTGTTGTAAACCACCAATAAAATACCGTTGTACTGCACTCATGGTATGCTGCTGATCTGCTGCATAAAACACGGGACGTCCCGTGTTTTTATTGACCAGAGAAAGATGTATATGACCACTTTGACCAGGGTATTCGTTAGACCACTTCGCCATAAAAGTAGCCATTCGCTGATTTTTTTGTGCCCACACTTTAATAAAGGTTTTAAATAGCGCCGCTTTATCCGCTGCATTTAACGCGTTATCCACGGCTAGTGCCGCTTCCAACACGCCAGGGCCAGTTTCAGTATGTAGCCCTTCAATAGGAAAATCCATGACTTCTGCTAAGGCTAAAATTTCATGATACCACTCAGCATGAGCACTATTTCGTAGAACTGAATAGCCGAAATAATCAGGTGTCACCGGTTTTAATTGACGAAATCCTTTTTCACGAGCACTATCAGGGGTTTCATCAAATAGAAAAAACTCATACTCAAAGGCAGCATTAACCTGATAACCCATATCATCAGCCGCTTGCAGTACTTTACGCAATAGTCCACGAGGACATAAAGCTTCTGCATTACCTGTCAGCTGACCTAAAATCAGCAGCATATTGTCTTCTAACGGAAGCTCACGGCAGGTGTTGGGTAGTAATTCAACAGGGGCATCTGGATAACCCGTATGCCACCCAGTGAAAGAAACGTTGTCATATAGTTGATCTTTTATATCCCAGCCTAAGATCACGTCACAAAATGAAAAGCCTGCATCAACTGACTTGAGTAGTTTATCCCGGCTCATGTATTTGCCAAGCATCACCCCATCCAAATCAAACAAGCCCACCTTAATATGAGACAACTGTCGCTGTTGAATCAGCTGCGCCAACTCCTGTTGGGTAGTCACTTGTCGTGCAGTTATTGAGTCTGTCATGTAACTTCCTTATTCAATACAACCTGTATACTCTTCGTGAATGATGAGAAGTAAGCTAGCCCCCTAAAAGCCATTCACTTTGATTATATTTATCTATTCGAAATTATTTTTACTTTAGAATACTTTTAAAAATAGTAATTTTAGATGTGCCCTTAGATTAATTCAGCTTCTGCCTGGGTAATAGCTGCTAACTCTTCTTCTGGCGCCTGAGCCACTAAATGGTGACGACTATACAAGGAAAAATAAGCCAATAGCACCATGAAAAATAATGCTGACCAGGCAGCAGCCGCTAAATTAACCACAAATGTACTAATTAGCGCAACAATAGCTAATAGCAGAGCAACGACTGAGGTATACACTCCCCCTGGTGTATAGTAAGGGCGAGGTAACTCAGGCGCATTTTTTCTCAACAAAATATGAGAAAGCATCATCATGGCATAGGAAATTGTAGCGCCAAAAACGGCCATGGTAATCAGTAAGTCGCCCTCCCCTGTCAGTGACAGCCCAAACCCCAATACACCAGGTACAATCAATGCTACTGCAGGGACTTTACGTTGACTGGTTAATGATAAAAATCGAGGTAAGTAACCGGCTCGGGACAAAGCAAACACTTGCCGGGAGTACGCAAAAATAATCGAGAAAAAGCTTGCAATTAACCCTGCCAACCCCACGATATTGACAAATATTGCAGCGCTTGAGCCTTTACCATAAACCGCTTCCAATGCGCCTACCAGTGGAGCACCATGGGCTTGTATCAATGCAGCACCTGCGCCGCCTGGCGCTAAAAACAACACCAAACCTGCTAATAATAATAAAACCATCATCGCCCAAATAATGCCTTTGGGCATATCTTTCGTTGGCTGTTGTGCTTCTTCTGCTGCCAGCGGCACCCCTTCTACAGCTAAGAACAGCCACATAGCAAAAGGCAAGGCACCCCAAATCCCTATCCAACCATTAGGCAACCAGGCACTGGCACCCAACGCATCGGGATTAATGGGAATATCCAGTAAATTAGCCCATTGAAAATGGGGTAACATCCCTAACACAAATACTAGAATGGCTAACAATGCTAAGGCAGTGATCACAAACATCAGTTTAAGTGCTTCCCCTACCCCCACCAGGTGAATGCCAATAAATACACTATAAAATGCCAGATAAACCCATGGTCCATTTATCCCAAGCAATGCATTCATGTAATGACCAATAAAAACGGCTATCGCCGCTGGAGCAATGGCATATTCCAATAAAATTGCACTGCCAGTAATAAAACCACCCCATGGCCCCATCGCACGTCTGGCAAAGCCATAGCCTCCTCCCGCTGTAGGGATAGCTGCGGATAATTCAGCTAATGAAAAAACTAAACAGCAATACATGACAGCCATTATCACCGTCGCGATCAACATGCCACCAAAACCCGCTTGGGCCAAACCAAAATTCCACCCAGAAAAATCACCGGATATCACATAAGATACACCCAGGCTGGCAAGCAACACCCAACCAGCAGCCCCTTGTTTTAGCTGACGTTTTGAAAAATACTCAGTAGAAACTGTTTCATAACTAATTACTGAAGACGTGTTGCTTTCCGTCATAACATTCCTTGTTTTTATTATTAGACCTAAAACCTCGTATTGCCCCTATAAGCTAAGAGGGCTTTTGAACGCTTGCCAATAGAACAATTCAATAGAACAGTTCAGCCTGACAAATCATTGGCTAAGGGTTTTATTATTTTTTATTTTATACTTTTGGCTATAGAAACGGCTTGCTGAGCAGCTTTTCAGTTGATAAATAACCACCAACCTGTGCAATAATAAGCCAACATTTAACTATCGCTTATTAAATCTCATTAAGCAGTCATAGTCTCATTAAACAGGCATAATAGTGCTACCATATCACCGAAAGACGGGTGCTGTATATATCTTTAAAACCGGGGTATGAGAGTTATTAATAATTCACGTCAATATTTATGCCGGAATAAACGCTATTATTAATAAAAAGAGCTAGATAAAGGGAAGGCTATAACAGCATTATATAACTGTTCACTCAATATGGTTGAATGATGTATAACTAAAGTGTATTAAGTAGATTACCCGTTAGCAGTGAACTTTGTTATTCTCAGGGGTAATCCCTTGCTAAAAGAGGCATGACTTTGGATATTAAAGAAGAAGTTGAACAGTTAAGTCAGGTTCCCATGTTTTCTAAAATGGAACCATCGAAGTTACGGCTGTTGGCTTTTACCAGTGAAGCACTTTGTTATAAAGACCAAGAGCTGCTGTTTGAGCAAAATGATCCACCTGACAGTACCTATGTCATCATGAGTGGTGAAGTTGAGGTTGTTGCCCATACCTCAGCTGGCGACGTAGTCGCTGCCACTCGTGGACGCAATGCATTGATTGGTGAAATGGCCGTCATTATGAAATCTCCCCGCTCGGCAACCATTCGTGCGAAAGGAGATGTGCACGTATTGAAAATCAATGCTGATGTTTTCCTCACACTCCTTTCAGAAAACCCTAGTGTTGCTCTTGATGTGATGCATCAACTTAGTGCTAAAATTGCCGAAGCCCAACGGCAGTATGAGCAACTGCATGAGCAGTTACAAGTGTAGCGTTTTCTTCAAATACCCGAATGAGTGGCATAAGAAACTACACTAAAATAAAAATAGATGCTAAGACGGTATTTAGACCCTATGATGCAACGGCGGTTTTGTCAGTTATGGAATAGAACTGTTGCTGGTAGTAACGACCACGACGCAGGTGAAGTTTTTCATCGCATTTATTCTTACTACAACTCAGATGAACGTTATTATCACTCGACAGATCATATCAAATTTTGTCTGGAACAATTGGATCTTGTCAGTGAGTTGTTAACAGCACCCGATGCCGTGGAAATGGCAATTTGGTTTCATGATGTGATCTATGAACGAGGCGCTTGTGACAATGAAATTCAAAGCGCACAGTTTTTTAAAGACTATGCCGCTGAAAAATTAAATCCAGAATTTGCTGACCTAGTATACAGCCTTATCCTAGACACCACTCACAAACACACCCCCACTACCCTAGATGGCCAATATTTAGCCGATATTGATTTATCCAGTATGGCCCTACCCTGGCAGGAATTTTTGCGTGACAGTACTAACGTACGCGCCGAGTGTAGTCATTTATGTGATAACGAGTTTTATCCTAAACAACTGGCTTTTTTAGAATCGTTGCTAGAACGAAAACAGTTTTTCTTCACCGATTTTTTTCAGCAACGTTTCGGCGACCAAGCTCAGGACAACCTACAGCGCTTAATCAAGCAGCTGAACCAACAAGGTTTTCATAGCTGCAATAAATAACAAGGCCAAAGCATAAACATCATTCACGAAGGGTATTACTCAAAGTGAAGGGCTTTTAGGGGGCTAGCTTACTACTGTGAAGCTAGCGATAGCAGCACTAACGGAAATAAAAAGTGCTAGCTGGGCCGTCGAGCAATGAGTTCCAGCCAGCACTTTTATATAAATTAAAGTTGCTGTCGTAAATCTTACGGTAGCAGACTTACCCCTATGAGTTTATGTGCTAATAAACGATTAGGATGAATTGCGATGACAACAAACCATAAAAGTCATTCACGCAGAGTATAGATTGAGGTGGGTTGGGTGCGACCTCTCACCTGCACCTCCCCCACCAACCGAAAATCAAAGGCGCCTTTCGCTAATGCTCTAGTACGTTCCGACAACAGAATTAATGTGTTGTATTGTTTATTTAATGTTTCTAAGCGCGAGGCCAAATTAACTGCATCACCATGTACCGTATAGGTCAGCCGGTCTTTAGTTCCAACCAACCCGCCAACAACCAGACCAGTATTAATGCCAATTCGGGTCGTTAACTCAATTTGCTCCTTCGCCAGGGTTTGCTGAATCGCCAAGGCCGCTTCAATCGCATGCCTGGCATGATCATCATCAGCGGTTGGCAAATTAAACGTGGCTAAAATCGCATCCCCTTGAAACTGATTAATTGTGCCGCCGAACGCCTCTATCGGCTCTGCTACCACACTAAAATAATGATTTAATACTTGAATCAGGGTTTCTGGTGATAATTCTTCACTCAAACTGGTAAACCCAGCAATATCGGTAAACAGCATGGTGGCTTCCCTCACTTCTCCAAAGCCAGCGGCTACCCGCTGCTCAGCCAGGGTTATATTTTTCGCCACAGAGGTTGGCACAAACCGGGCCAAATCTTCTACTGCTTGTGACTCTACCACTGCTTCAATTAACAAAAAACGAGCCCGGGTGATTGCCAAAGCCAAAATTAAAGTGACAAAAACCATGGTGATCATTTTATCAAATTCAGCCCCTAATAAGACCGAATTTGAGGTTAAATACGCTACATAATCTCGTGTAATCATAGGCATGTCTGGCTGACTAAATACCACATAAGCCACCATCATCAACCAGCCAATCACTGCAACTAACCCAGCCAGCAGGACAAAACGTGCCTCAAATCGCAAGCTACGAATCGCAATAAAAATAAATACATACAGCAAAGTGGGTGCTTTTAAATAAAAAGAAGGGGGTTGTTGGTATTGAATATGAAAGCACCAGATTAAAGCATATAGCAGTGCAAAATCCATTATGATCGATAAATAAGCATGCCAGTTATTCTTGGGCCGATAATAAACCAACCATAACCGGCTAATCGTAAATCCTAAATAAGCAGATAATGCCCAAGGTACAGGCTCTGCCTGAATCACTTGTACCAATCCCTCAAGACTCCAAAAGGGACTGGCCAAATCGTCAGTATTTTTGCTAAAAGTTTTGGGTGACAGCGAATACAGTAACCAGAAAAGCACCACAATAACAAATTCTATTCCGGCAATTAATTGCTCACCAATGGTTTGCTGACGTTGCACCGCCTGCTGAAAGCGATCAGGCAGTTTGCTGATTGGCGAAGCTAAATGTCTAAAGGAAAGCCATGTGGTAAATTTTTCCCACACCATAAAGTGCAGCCTTAATTTATAATACTTGTCGTGTATGCATATAGTTGGATAGTAAGCCTGACTTGCTTATAAACTATAGAACAGCTCGATCATTCCATAGGCATTGTTAATACAGGCTGCTCTTGGCCCGCCACCTTATATCACAAGATAAGCAATCATTAACTTCTCCTGGTACTACCTCAGTAATCCCCTCAAAGGGTGCAACACTCGTCTACACTGTTAGAGATAGAGTGATTTAAGTAACGACAGTACAATAGTGAACTCAACAAACCATCAGCAGCTTCAGTCCACTCAGTCCTTATTGGGTAATACTGAGGGTTGGCCACTGGCCTCACTGCTAGTTTGGCTAATTACTGATGGCCGCAAATTAAATGATCGTTGTAAGCTGCTAAGAGCATTGTCTAATCAGTTATTGGCAGCAGGGTTACCTATCATTCGCATTCGCTTCACTTTACATACCATTCATCCAGAAATTACGGGCAAAGCGTTTACCTGGTGGCGCGGCCGTGAACAAATTGATGTGTTTACCCCAGAACATGGTATTGAAGTCACTAACTCATACCGAGGCAGCCCCATTGAAAAAGTCCGCCAAACCAATCAAATGGTACGTTATAAGCTGTCTGAAATTGATATCAGCGATGCCCATATTGTGTTGCAGGAGCTCGCTGCCACCCAGGTGAGTGATTATATCGTCTTCCCACTAGAGTTTACCGATGGCTATATTAATACCTTTACTATTGCCACAGATCACCCTAGCGGCTTTACCGACCAGGATATACAAAAACTGTCACTGCTGCTGGACTATTTAACCCCTATTCTTGAGGTATATACCACTCGCGATATTATCCGCTCATTATTAAACACTTATGTTGGCCCTAAAACCGGCCAAAAAATATTAAAAGGCAGCATCAAGCGAGGTGATAGCGAAATCATTGAAGCAGCCCTTTGGTACAGTGATTTGCGTAATTTTACCGCCCTAACCGAGTCACTAGAAAATGAGCATATGTTGGAGCTAATAAATGCTTATTTTGAGATTATTACCAACGCAGTAACTCATCGCGGTGGTGAAGTACTTCGATTTATTGGCGATGCGATGTTGATTTTATTTACTAAAGAAACTGCCAGCACGATTAATGCTGCTTGCGAAGCAGCTCTAGACGCTGCCATCTTAGCTTATGAGCAAATTCAAACCCTCAATGCAGAACTGGTAAAAAAAGGCCAGCCTATTATTGAGTTTGGGGTTGGGCTACACCAAGGAGAAGTCATCTATGGGAATGTGGGCTCATCTTCACGGCTAGACTTTACCGTAATGGGACCTGCTGTTAATCGTACTGCCCGTATTGAAGAGCTAACCCAAATGGTAGGCACCAATCTATTAATGTCTGATGAATTTGCCAGCTTAATTAATCATCCTGTGCACTTTGTTGGCAAGTATCCGGTAAAAGGTGTTGCAGAACCTCTGGCCGTCTATCGGTTAGAGCAAAGCACGGCAGATTTTACTATCAATCATTTAGAAGTTGCTTTATAGTCTGGCGTTTCCACTATCAATTCATACCCATGCCCCAATCACCCCCCCACCATGCAAAAGTTTTAATTTATAGTCACGACACTTACGGTTTAGGCCACTTGCGCCGCTGTCGTACCATTGCTCATAGCTTGGTAAAACAATATAAAGGGATTTCTATCCTGATATTAAGTGGCTCTGCACTGATTGGTCGGTTTGAATTTAAGGCCCGTGTCGATT
The DNA here is from genome assembly GCF_028858535.1 of Spartinivicinus poritis. NCBI lineage: Bacteria > Pseudomonadati > Pseudomonadota > Gammaproteobacteria > Oceanospirillales > Zooshikellaceae > Spartinivicinus > Spartinivicinus poritis. The sequence goes on along the minus strand of NZ_JAPMOU010000020.1, from coordinate 68,358 downwards.
TTGTCAGAATTCCTGGGGTGATTAAGCTATATAATGGCGACTATACGTCAATGGGACTACATATTGACCTGGAAGAAACCCTGTCTATTCGTGAGTCCATTATTTTTAATACCGCGAATAGTTTTCAACCCGATGTTTTTATTGTCGATAAAGAACCCCTCGGCTTAAAAGGTGAAGTAAAACGTACGCTACAACATCTTCACCAACAAGGTGTACATACAGTGCTTGGTTTAAGGGACGTACTCGATGCACCAGAGCTACTAAAAAAAGAATGGCAACATAAAGGCATTAGCCGAGACGTACTACAGCAATACGACGATATTTGGATATACGGTCCACAACTGATGGGTAATCCCTTGCAGGGGCTAGCCATTGCCGATGAAATTGAACAACGCGGGTTGTATACAGGATTCTTACATCGACACTTACCTCAAGCTAAAACAGAACCATTAAATGATTTACCCAAGCAGTATTTATTGGTTACACCTGGCGGTGGTGGCGATGGTGTCGAAATGGTGGACTGGGTCATCAGTGCTTATGAACAGGCAGAAGCTGAACTGCCCTGGCCTGCCGTGATTATTGCCGGCCCCTTTATGAATAGTAAAGACCGACATGCCTTTGAAAATCGAGTCAAAAAATTATCACGAGTCACCCTGCTGACCTTTATCAGCCAGCTTGAGCATGTTATGGCCAATGCCCAGGCAGTGGTCGCCATGGGTGGCTACAATACTTTTTGTGAAATACTCTCTTTTAATCAGCGCGCTCTTTTTATTCCTAGAAAAGAGCCACGCCTGGAGCAATTTATTCGTGCTAAAAAAGCCGCCGAGTTAGGTTGGGCTACTATGCTAGACCCAGATCAACTGACGGGGGGGGATGCTCCCCTAAAAATGGTCGGCGCACTTAAAGCCCTTCCCAGTCAAGCGCGTCCTTACACTATGCAAGCAGACACTTATTTAAGTGGTATCGCAACCATCGGCCAGCGATTTAATGACATTATGACCAAACGGGGTGTTAGTTTGGAGCCTAATCTTGCATGAGCCAAGCGCAGCCATTAACCAAACCACGTCGCTTATTTTTTTATGTCCAACACCTGTTAGGCATTGGCCACCTGCAACGGGCTGCTCGCATTTGTCAGGCTGCCATAAAAGCAGGCTGGGATGTATTTGTGGTAGCAGGTGGAAAGCCCATAACAGAAATTGACTTTGGTGCTATCCACTACCGCCAACTACCAGTTTTAACCGCTGCTGACGCCAATTTTAGCCAGCTGGTTCAAGCAGATGGCCGTGTTATTGATGAAGCCATTAAACAGCAGCGAACTCAACAACTCCTGCATTATTTTCAGCAAATTCAACCTGATGTTGTCTTGCTGGAAATGTACCCCTTTGGTCGTCGCCAGTTTCGCTTTGAATTGATACCTCTGCTTGACGCATGCCACCAAGCCACACCAGCACCCGTAATCGTATCCTCCATTCGTGATGTATTAGTTGAAAAACACGACATGAGCCGACATCAATGGGCTGTACAACAGTTGCAAGATTATGTTGATCATGTGCTGGTGCATGGTGACCCGCAGCTGATTACTCTAGATCAAACCTTTCCTCTCACTGGCCAAATTGCGAATAAAATTTCCTATACTGGCTATATTGCACCCGCAAGCGAAGTGAGAGAAAAAGCCATTAATCAACCACCATCCGCCACAGTACCGCAACAGGATATTTTAGTCTCTGCCGGTGGCGGCGCGGTTGGTTTTGAATTACTTCAGCTAGCCCAAGCCACCTGTCATCAATTAAACCAGCAGCCTGAGTATAGGCCATGGCGCTGGCGAATGATTACGGGCCCTAATATACCGCTGCCGCAATATAATCAGCTGAAGAAGAATTGCCCCGCTAATATGGCTATTGAGTTAATAAGAGAGGATTTTTTTCAGTGTTTATGCCATTCTCAATTATCCATTTCTCAAGCAGGATATAATACTCTGCTGGATACACTTCAAGCAGGCTGCCAGACTATTTGGGTACCTTTTGCTAATGAAACGGAAACTGAACAGCGGTTCCGTGCCCAACAATTTAGCCAGGTTACAGGCTTTCCCTGTTTAGACCAAGCAACACTGACTGTACAACAGTTAGCAGACACCATTTGTCAGCTGTTATCACAACCAGTTAAACCTCACCCCCCAATACAAATGGATGGTGCAGCGAAAACCATTCAGCAACTTGAATACTTTTTAGCAGGCGACTGTTAACAGGTGCTTGTTAATAGAGACTTTTTAAAAGACGCTTTTTAACAGATACTCTTTAAAAGAATAGCTTCATGAGCTGGCAACAATTAGCAACAGAAATTGAAATCTGGGCAACCGAGCAAAAAACCATCACTCTCTGGTGGCGAGATGATGATGCCTATACCAACAGTGCTGCACTGACTCAGTTGATTAATTTAACTAATCATTATCAAATCCCCCTTTGCCTAGCTGTGATCCCTAGTCAACTGGAAATCTCTTTAATTGAACGGGTCGAACAACAGCCTTTAGTCTGGATAAGCCAGCATGGATATAGCCATCAAAATCATGCACCTGCTAACCAACGCAAATGTGAATTAGGTGCTGACCGATTATTTGAAGTGATTGCCAGTGAGTTATTAACCGGCCAAAATATGCTACAACATGCTTTTCCCAAACAGTTTTTTCCTGTGTTAGTACCGCCCTGGAACCGACTTGCCCACTCGTTAGTGAATGAGTTGGCCAATATGCATTATATTGGCTTATCTACCCTAGGCCCACGCCAACCCAGAAAAGACCTGGTAGTGCAAAATGTTCATGTAGATATTATTAACTGGAAACAGCGCCAGTTTGCTGGAGAAAAGCATTGCTTGACGCAGTTAATTCAACACTTACAAGCACGACGCTTAAACCAGATTGATAGACAGGAAGCCACTGGGCTAATGACCCACCATTTAGACCACGATGCAGGTTGCTGGCAATTTTGCCGACAATTGTGTGAATTTTTAAAGCCTTATTCCCATGTCCAATGGCAACAGCCCAACCGACTATTCAGTAAAGCATCGGTTATTTCACTGGTGTAATCAAGGTACCCTTAAGTATTTTAAAACGATTTTAACGAACGCAAAAATAGCCCCAAACCACCAACTGCTAATACCAAAATAGTAATCAAGTCAAAAGCAGACATCGCCTTAAGACTAAAATGAATAGAGGTAATAACCCCAAAAATTAACGCCACTAAAGAGCCAACAAATAAAATCCAACCGATAATATTTTTACCGTCATAGAAAACCAGCCCTATTCCAAACATAAAGGGAATCATCACCATACCATTGGTAATGGTAACATTAGCACCCCATCCTGAAAAATTATATAACCCCACCCCCATACCAAATGTTGATCGCACTGAAATTGCGTTAAATAGCAGATAAAAGCCTCCGCACATCATAATCAATCCAATAAAAAATAACCCTATTCCACCCGATGTTCCTCCAGCCCCCCTCATAGATTGCTCCTTATTTCACCTCTCACTCAATCACCACTTGTTTTACTGCCTGTTGAGCCAGCATGGTAGCTTCTCTTAATCTGACAGCAGGTGAACCATCATCCTGATCAGTCAACAACTGGTATATTTCTGGATACACTTTAGGGTTTAAGGCATCCATACCTAAAATGCCAATAATATTGATAAACTGGTAAATATCTTGAGCTGTTGTAAAATGCAGTGCGCTCGCTTCATCCAGTAGCATATTTACCCATTGCTGCTGTTGTTCAGCATCTTTCTTTCTTAATAAGTGAGGAAATAAGTGCTGTACATGCTGGTGAATTCTTTTTTTCAGTGCAGTGGATTTGTCCTCTTTGATTGCACGCCACTGATGCGAATCCAATGATAACATGTATTGATAATCAACAGGTTGCATCACAGCATTATCAAATTGATGCCAGCCATCATGAAAACAACATACGCTGTTGATAATACCTAGCAGCTTTTGCCGCTGAATATCTGAAGAGCAAGTAAATAATTTGTAACAGAGATGTGGATCATATAAACGAAATATCCCTGTCATTTTATTTTCGGTTTGTACTTGAATCCACCATTGACAGTGGCGAACTATTTCTGAAAAGTCAGCGTTTGAGAATAACAGAATACCCCACTGGTTATAAATACCCTGTCGTTGGAACACGCTCCAGAGTTTAGCATCAAAAGAGCACTCAACTAATTGTGGTGAAAGTGACTTTAAGGCTGCATAAGGTGTATTTAAATAAATAGCATAACTATTATAACTGTCGTTAATCCAGTTATTAATCACTGGATGTTTTCCAGCATCCAATAGTAAATAACAAGGAAGTTTGGGCCATTGTTTGTATAAGACAGTCATAGTACACCCTCATGCCAGTACTTAATAACCAATCGTTAAGTACCTGACATAAAGTGTAGTATGAACTGCAGCACTTATTATATTCTTCGTAAATTATTTTTAAGCCATTAACCTCTCTGTCACTTCACCCACTACTTAAGCTACCTTACTGACCACATACTGACTAACCACTTTGCCACTGGTTAGCAAGCTGTTCAGCATCTGTGCGTTACGGTAGGCAGTCTCATCAGGTAGTATCCAATGTGGATCTGTTATAAGTAGAAGACAAATCAGAGAGACATAGACTAGCAAATTTTGAAGCGTACCCCATTAATAATCATCTAAATGCCTAGCCTGGTTGAGCATTTAGCATCAAACTATAGCAGTGAATGCTACAAACTGGCTTTAACCGCATTCACCAATTGTTTAGCCGCTTGTTCCGGTGAGATTGTATCGTTACGAAAAAAATGAGTGACTACCTCCGCTATGGCCGTTTGCGTATATATCGAGGTTGCCATGCCTATAGATATATTTGGTAGCACGTTTCCATTACCAACAGTTTGAACTGCTTTTACACTTTCTTTTGCACATATGTCAAATGCGTCCATATTCATATCTTGGCGTGCAGGTATTGAGCCTTTACTCAAATTAAATACCTGCTGAAAATTTTTATTTAACATTTGTTTAGCCAGCGCTATTTGTGCCTGTTTATTTTCAGCGTCGGTAATTTTAAACATAATAAAACTATCAATAACATAAGAATAATGTTTATCGGTAGAGGGCACAGGTAAACATAAAACATCTTTACCTAATTGCTTATTGACTGCGGTGAACTCCCCTTTAGCCCAATCCCCCATTATTTGCATGGCAGCTTTGCCCTGAATGACCATGTGAGTGGCATCATCCCAATCGCGATTGGCAATATCGGGGTCCATATATTGCTTTAGCTTCCTTAATGCGGCAAATACGTTTACTATTTTTTCACTCGATAGGCTCATAGCATCAAAATCAATAAATGCTTTTTTAAAAAAATGGGAATCCGTCATTCCCAATAATAACATTTCAAATAGGATTGAATTTTGCCACGGTTGATCACCATGGGCTAATGGAATAATCCCAGCCTTTTTAAGTTTATCTGCTGCCTGCCAAAATGCCTCTATCGTTGTTGGTACCGCTACATTAGCCTGCTGTAAAAGCGGAGCATTTACCCATAGCCAATTAATTCGATGAATATTCACTGGTACAGCTACATACTGGCCATTATATTTCATCAATTCATTGACAAAAGTGGGTAAGATTTCAGGCCAGTTTTGTTCATCAGCAATCTGATCTAAATTAGCCAGCAGCCCAAGTTTTCCCCATTCTTTGATATGCCCACCTTTACCATGGGCAGCCGTTGGTGGAACACCCGATAATAATCTCGATCTCAGCACGGCCATTGCATTATCACCACCACCGCCTGCTACTGAAAAGTCTTTCCAGCTATGGCCCTGCTCTACCAGTAATAACTTCAGTGCATTCAAGGCACGCACTTCACCTGCAGAAGTCCACCAATGCAAAACCTCTACTTCACCTGCAATGGCAATGTGACTAAAAACCATCATGAATAGGCCGATAACCGCTTTTTTGTAATGCTTTAACATACAAACATCCTACTCAACTACAATGGCACTACTTTCTAAAGTATAGGTACATAAACAGCATACTCAATATGCCCTTCCTGATGAGAAAGACACTAACGCAAGTTTTACAGCAGCAGAGTTGCCCTTAGCGACATGACAGCCTGTCACCCCATATCCGTTAACTTTTGCGACAGCCTCTTATGAAAAGCTGTAAACAAAGCAAGGTTTTGTAGTAAAAGCGCTAATTAAACTAAAGACATGAGTCACTCGAGAGGAATTAATAAGACTAGAAAAGTGTTCAGGAATAAAATGGGTTTTTGTTGAGAAACAGTTAACCCACTTTACTTTTGGGGAATTTATTCAATTTATTTGGTTATTTTAGCTTGCAATGTTACGCCACTGTATGGCCTTACCGCATCAACCAGAATGTGATAATACCTACCCTGTGGTATGTTGCTTAAGCGAATTCTTTCGTTATTACCTGAAGACACAGAACGATAACCATATTGACTGCGTGATGGCCACCCTGGCAGGCGAATATATAAATCGGCATTACCTCTACCACCAGACAATGAGAGGTCTAGATGCTTAGCACCTTTAGGGAAATAAACGAAGTAATAGCGCGGACTATTCCCCCTACTTGCTAAATTGGTCTTTGGCACGCAACTTAACAACTCGTCTGAACGATAGCTATAAGATTTACCTTTTAAACAGTTAGTCGTCGGTGTCGTTGGGTTTTTTGGTGGTTTATTGGTAGGTGGCTTAGGCTGACTAGTCGGTGGACGGGTAGTCACTTTTGTTGGCATAAAGTTAGCCATCTGGGCAGCCACTTGATTAAGGTTGCGTGCACTATCAGCATAGTTGCTAACACCACAGGTCATCCCCATGCAATGCCCACGCATACCGGGATTAGAAAAATACTGCAGGCCTTTTGCCCGGTAAAACCAAGGATAAGCCATAACAGTGGCAAATTTATTATACTCAGCATGACCACGAGCCCAATACCAGATTCCCCCTTTGCTGCCTTGCCCTGCGGAATGACCTAGCCCCATATTATGGCCTAATTCATGGGCAAAGGTACTATAAGTACAATCGGTAGCCACCACACTAAAACCATAACGCTTGGCACCACGATAAAAACGCCCACTTCTTCCATCACCATTAGGTACCCAGGCAATACCACATAAGCCGCCTGTTCTTGGCGCTAAATAACTGACTAAGTCAGCACCATAGCGCTCTCTTAATTGGGCAACTTGCCTGTCCCTGGAAACCTGGTTTAGTGCATATTCACTCACAGTACCATAACCTCTAATGGACTGAACGTGAACTAAATTTAAACGGATATTAACCCCACTGTTAGCATAAGCCTGATTTGCCCAGGCAACCATTGACGACGCTCGTGCTTTAACATCTCGACCTACGTTATAGGGGTGCACAACTAACACATCAATTGTTGCAGCGTACACACTCCCAGTGAATAACAAATAAAGTAGAGCCCCTTTTATTAAAGGTTGCCAACGGTATTTCACTTTAATTTACCCTTCTTCAAGAATGATGTGAAAAATCTAGAGGCTTAGGAATACGCAAAAAAATACTGGAACTTTTGGCATTCCTTAATACAGATAACCAATTGACATAATTAAACAAACTTTCAGGCTTAACAGGAACTGCCTACTCTTAAAAATTTGAAGCAAATACAAAAGAATTATCAGACAGGTGTAATACTTTAATTATTATCACTAAGTAGTTGATTGATTATTTATGAATATATTGAATAGCAAACAGTTGCCTTATTAAACATGACAACCACTTATGGAAACTACTAATAATTATTTAACGAAAGGTCATTTTTATTGGCTATCACTTTATTTTTGAATATTTTTTTCTGAATATGAAAAGATAAGCCCTAAAAAGGCCCTTTAACGGGCCTTATGCGAAAGGTTTACTTAGTAGCAATTTTTATTTAAAACTTATTCATTAACTGATAATACCCACAAAATCGGTGCTATCAAAGTCAGGAATAAACTCTGAAAAATCACGAGTGACATTGTTCCCATGCAGGTAAGCTCTGGCAGGTACTTTCATATAAGCCCCGGTATCAATTTTAATAATATCCAATGACCAGGATGACTGTCGCCAGAATCCCCGGGATTTTCGCTGGTCGACTAAATAGTAAAACTCGCCTGGATTAGCCTGGTTATTCAACTCAACCACCTGAGCTTCCATCTCCTTACGCTTTCGTTTGTGGGCTTCAGGTGGTGGCATATGCACCATATCGTAACCACCATCATCATATTCCCCATAGGCATGATGATGCTCAACTTTCTGCCCCATATCCAGTGCAATGGCATACTTCAGATACATATCCACGAATGTTTTATGAAAGCGTTGGTAACTGGCCGATGCTTGCAGCCCTGCACTATCACCAGTACTCATAAATTGATCAGTCTGTCTAACCAGGGTACTATCATCAGGCTGTTTAACACCTGGCTTATGTCGTGCAATCGTTAGATTAATGGTTGATACAGTGCTGGTAGCGCTATCCAGCCCGGTTTTTACTGAGTCTACTAGTGCATTACGTTTTTTACTGACTTCTTTCACACCATCATTGAATGCTGTTTGAGCATCTCCTGCAATTTTCTGTAGCCCCAGTGTTTTCTCCCGCTGCCTATCCAAGGCAATTAAATCGGGTCGATAACGAGCACTGCCTGGTACTCTAGGCCGAGTGTTTTTAATTGCCTCTGTCAGTTTAGCTTGGGCTTCATCAGCTGCTTTTTTGGCGCTTTCAGCCCCTTCTTTTAATAATTTGGTATTTTTCGATGCCTTAAGCAAACCTGCCGCGCCCTTAAATAAGCTGCGTGCTGCACCAGCAAATGAAAAGCTTAAGGTTACAAAACCTAACACCGTTTGCAGGGTATCCATCATTTGCTTTTTAGCTTCATGGTCTTTTATTAGGCCAATCAATTGGTCACCGGTTTTAATCAGTTCAGTCGCCTTATCAAAAAAATTATCAGCAGCAATTTTGATTCTTGTCTCCATTGCTTGGAGCGCCGCTTCGCCGGTTTTACCATTAAACTCAAGTGCTGTTAATCCAGAGGCTAAATAGTCGTCAGATACACCATAGTCCTTTGCCTGCTTTAATGCTTGTTGTAAATCACCATAAGTCGATTGCAATGCTGTACCCAAGGTGCTTAATTGCTGCATACCTTCAAATAATTTCTGAGAGGCTACCGTTGAACTGTCTGTAGGGAGGGGTTTCTTTAAATTAACTCCCTCTAATCCTCGCAGGTTATTCACTACATCAAATAGTCGCTCATTAACATTCATGATGGCTGATCGCCGAGCACTGTCCACCCTATTCAGTAGTTGACTTACCTTATGAGGGTCAGCCGTTCCCGCTAACAGCTGGCGTTCAAATTGCTGATTACGTGGATCTGCAGGGCTGCTTCCTAAATTACCAATTAAATTGCCATTGGTAATCGTTTTAAACAACGCAATTTGTTCTGACGAAAAATTAGCTTTTATCTGTAGCCCACTTCCACTATTTGTTATTGATACCGCAGGGGCATGACTTAACGTGTCTTGTATACCAGGCTTAAGTCCCTGCACTTGAGTATTACCTGTATTAGCAGTAAAGCTAAAGTCTGGCGCCTGATCATTATCGACTTTAATACGATAATCGCCATTTTGATTAGGATTCACCTTAATATGAATGACACCATCAATATGACCATCATCTCGGTCATGTACTACCCTGGTTCCATTACGATCACTGACCGTCAATTGAGCACCTCGCTCAATATTAGAACCAGACACAACCCCAGTAAATGTACGACTATCAGCTTCAGCAGCACGTTTTGTTCTAGCTGCTCCTGAATGTTCAGAGCCACTTTGCTGTTCATTCGACAATGATCGGATGATATTAGGCACAACGGTTTTATTAATAACAGAGGAGATGGGTGGATTTTGATTGCTCACCGAAGCACTACTATTGGGTAATGCATATCGAACTGCAGGTTGAGTAGACGGACTAACGCCTGTATTTTGGATTGAGTTAGCCATTATCATTACCTATTTGTTATAGTTATAGACTTCCCAAATGGCTATATAAGCAGCTTGCAGTTTATAATGATGTAGTCGCTATTATTTAATTGATTATAATTATTTATTGCAAGTTATGCGTACTAAATATAAGTACAAGCTTTCTTATAAATACTCGCTTTCCTTGTGAGGTTTTTATAGTGTTTTATACTCTTAGTGAATGCTGCTTAAAACAGAGTAAACCTAAAGTGTATTAAAACGCTATGAGTGATTTATATTATTTTCACTTAAAGCGAGTATGCATGAAGCCACTATAAATCACTATCCTTCTATCAGCTCAAAACAAGAAAGACATCACACAATGTATGATGCCTTCACTTATCACTGTGGAAGACCAGCAATAAGACACTATCATCCAAACATAATATCTAAAGGATTCCACTAAAGCCTAAAAGCAGAGGTAGGCAAATTTCTCTGGGTTACATTGTATCTTCCATCACTTAAATACTGTCGTCCATCGGTCTTGTTAACCAAGAATATAAACCAATCATCTGCCGAGTTATCAGCAGGCTGTGCAATATAGTCATCACCAAATGTCAACTTACATACTTGGTTGAGTAGCAAATAGCTGCCTTCAGAGACACTAAAATAATCAAAGTAAGCCCCATTTGCTTGAGTGCCCCTACCCCATTGGCCATTGATTTCAACTTGAACACCTTCAACTACCAACCATTCCCAATAACTACCATCTGATGTAGCACAAAAAACATTCGTTGTTTCGGCATAACCAGAGCCAGTGCCAACAACGGTTAAAGCAGTCAACGCTGCAGCCAATTTCTTTTTCATTAGTGAACACTCAACAAGACAGACAAAAGGAGCGCATTATAGTGGTTTAATTGTATAGATAAAGATGATCAGTTAAAGACCAGTCACTGAGGTGGCTATTATTCAATAACTCTATGCCACCCTTGGCACTATATGAGTACAATAAACTAAAAATTATATTGAGTATTTACTTACCCCTTGATTGCCGAGGGGACGCGTTTGGACTAAATGTATGATAAGACATAAGATTGCGGCTTGGTATCTACTATTGTTTGAGGCTGCCCATAAATGTCAGCAACGCTTATAAACATACTCAACCAACTAACGCCTGTCCCAGAGCAGGGACTAGATGAACTTGTTAGTCGTAGTAAACCTATTCAGGTTGAAGCGAATCAAGTATTAATTAGTTGCAATTCAAAACCACAATATTTATATGCTATTGAGCAGGGTTTATTAAGAGCTGTTTTTGTTACCCAAGATGGAAAAGAATTTAGCAAAGAATTTTATTGGGAAAACGACATTATTTTTGTTATGCGCTATTTGATGACCAAAAAGCCTCTGCCTTATTCTATAGAGACTGTTGAGCCTTGCACCCTGTATCAAATGCCTATCGATATTTATCAAAAACTCATTGATAGCAAAACGGTATGGTTACGCTATCACCAAAAACATATTGAACATCAGTTATTGTTTAAAGAAATCAAAGAAGAACTGTTGTTACTACACTCTAATGAACAAAAAGTGGAAAAAGTCTATGAGCTGTTTCCTCATTTCGTATGTCGCGTTCCTGCTACACTCATTGCCTCTTATCTAGGGCTAAGTCCGGTGAGCGTTAGCCGAATAAAAAAACGCTTAGGCTTATGACTAGAGCGTGCTGACCAGGCGATTAACAATTGTTAATGATGGCCTGATGGAAATATCGTAAAGTCCCCAAAACCTTGTTTCAGGATAGATTATGAATTGGCATTTAAAATCATTTAACGAACTCAATATCGATGAACTCTACCAAATTCTTAAACTAAGAATCGATATTTTTGTCGTTGAGCAAGCGTCTATATACAGCGATTTGGATAACAAAGACCGCCAAGCGGGTATATTGCATTTGTTTGCTGAAGAACAGGGACAAGTCATGGCTTATTTACGCTTATTACCACCAGAAGTCAGTTATCCTGATATGTCATCTCTTGGTCGCGTTGTGATTCATCTGGACGCTCGTGGCATGGGTTTAGGTCATGAGTTGCTTAAATGTGCCATAGCTATCATTGATGAGCAATGGCCAACTAATACTTGTCACATATCGGCACAGACCCATTTACAAAGCTTTTATAACCAGCATGGCTTCTACGCTGTTGGTGAAGGTTACTTGGAAGATGGCATTCCCCATATTGGTATGGAACGAGCCGCTGCAAAGGTTAATGAATAAGTGAACCACTCAAGCCTTCTAATTATTTATGCATTTTTGGCATTAATCATCGGTAATTTATTTGCAGTCTTTGTCGATATAGCGGTTAAAGCCTTTGCTGTAGAAGGCAGTGTTTATCAATATTTGCTGTTACGACAGTTGCTCCTGTTGCTTTGTATCTTTCCATTTTGGTATCGACAATCTGCTGAGAAGCGTCACCCTCGCAGGTTAAAAGTGCATGCATTCCGTGGTTTGATGACTAATATCGGGGCACCAGCGGCCGTGATCTCATTACTCTATCTGCCACTTGCGACAGCCAATGTTATTTTTTATACGGCACCATTATTCACGCTACTGCTCGGTACCCTGCTGTTTAAAGAGCCATTAAAAACCCATCGAATCGTCGTGACTGTTTTAGGATTTATCGGTGTTGGTATTGCTTTGCGACCAGAATACTTTGGCTTTGCTAGCGCATTAGCATTTTGTACTGCAATTGCCGTTGCGGGATACAATATTTCTGTAAAAAGCTTACCAAAACAAATAAGCACCATCACTACCATGTTTTGGAGCAATTTGTTTACTATTCCAATTATGACTGTAATAACACTCATGTTTTGGCAACCCATAACGGCCGATCTCATCTGGCTCTGTGTTATTTCTTGTTTATGCCTGCTGGTGTATCAAGGCCTAAGTGTCATTGCATTTAAACGAGCTGACGCAGGCGCAATAACCGTTACCGAATACTCAGGGCTCATCTTTGCCGCTGTATTTGGATGGTGGTTATTTGACGAGACGCTTGATAATTGGACTTTATTCGGAATTACTTGCATTATCCTACCTATCATATGGCAAAGTTGGTATGAGCATAAATGCCATCAAATCAATGATAGTGACCCAAACCTGGATTTGAGCAAATATTAGCCACATTTAAATCAAAATAATAGCCCAAACTATTCCAAAATAGTTAACCTGATATGCCAAAGCCACTGGCCATCATTACACCAAGTAGGGGTAAAATAATAATTCCCAATAATTCCACCCGAATAATTATTTTAATTATTTTAGGGAGTTCAACCATATCCGTTAGCTCACCGGCTTTTCTAGTTTTAATAAAATATATTGTCGGATAGATAGATAACAAAGCGACTACAATAAATACTGTAAATTTTAAATGAAACATCCAGTTAGCTAAATAATACTCCGTTGGCTTACCTACCCACAACATCATTGCTAAACCTGACAATAAAACAATAAATGCAGACACACCAAAAAACACATCAACCTTTGCTAATCTTTTAACCTCTGCCCGTTGCATTCGATCTGATATAAGTAAATGTTCAGCAACACAGGTAGAAAACAACAACAAAATTGCTAGCAAATGAATATACTTAGTTAATATGTAGTCCATTATAACCTCAGGCTAATTTATAGAGATAAGGTAAAAATAAAGCAGAAGTTACTAACTTGGATATGTCGTCAGATATCGAAAAATCTGGGCATTTTGGTTAAACAGTTTGCTTCCGTTTCTGACAAGCCTTGGTGACTCCAAGGCTTGAGGGAAGTGAAAAATGACTACTGAACCCTATAACTAGCAGCCCAACCTTTTTTGGTAACCACTTCATCACTGGTAAAGTGAATCAACATACTGCCACTGGTAGCTGTTACAGCAGAAGGAATGCGACTACCTGAATATTGGCCAATTAAAGGTGCGTTCGTAGTTGCTCCATCATAAACTTTCACAAGGTCGTAGGAGTGTTCTGTCGCAAACTCATTGAAATTTAGCCTAATTTCGCCTGGTTGAGTGGGTTGAATAACAAATTTACAGTCACTTTTTACAGGATAATTCCAGCTGCCACTACCATCAGTTATAGTGCCTTGGTTGTCTGTTAGATACTGCGTTCCCTGGCAAAAAGGGACATTAGCCAGCGATGGTTTAGGAGCAGCTCTGACAAAGGCCATGCGCTGGTTAAAATTATAATTGGTTCTAGGGTTAGGTTGGTTAAGTAAAAAATAACCATTCATACTGCCTCCCCACCCCCAATTCATATGAAAATAATCATTACCATCATAGCCATCAACAACCCAAGCATGACCCGCCCCTTGAGCGCTCAGCCCAGTTAAGATAACTACCCGTTTAGCTTTTAGCTCATCAAGAATTAATTGTCGCCACTCAGCTTCAGCATAGTTTGATACATACTCAAAACCATTAGTCACATAACCAAAATGCTTTTCCAGGGCGTTTGGAATATAGCGCATACCGGCAAGTGACACTTTATTCCCATATAAAGTTCTCACAGCCGCCCCTGCATGAAATAATAATTTTGCTACCTCATCATTTTCCTCTGTTAAGCTATTAGCCATGCTTTCCCAATGATACGTCGTTGAAGCGAAGTCCACCGTAATTTCATCTTGATCAGGGTATTTATAAGTGTAACGGCCAGTACCAACTGTCGGATACTCATAATATTTTAAAAACTGCCCAAGTGCAGTGGCTACACATCCTGTTAAGTAGTCATTGGGTACCCAATCATTGTAAAAACCATTTTGTGACCAGGTTGTTGTGGTCAAGGGAGCGATAGCCGATTCAGCATCCCGCTCTACACGATAGTTACTTCTTGCTACTCGGTTTCGTGGAGCTAATCGTTCAGCTGACGTAATCGCTTCTTGTGGCTCACTATCTCTAGCTTGTAATTGAATAGCGTACTGTTCAAGCCAGTGATTAAACGCCAGATTATTTTTATCAAAACTTATACTATCACCATCGTCTTTACCATAAGCAATCACAGGCTTTTTCTGATCAGTCGCCGCAACGATCACAAAGCCTTTATGATTCAGCTGAACGATATAAAATAAACTGTCCCCTGAGTCATTATTTTTAATTTTAATATCAGTAATTTCCAGATTTGCTTGATCATCATTTTTTAGTACTTTACTTCGATAAGCTTGTAGTGCTATACGCTTAGCACTATCTATCGATAAGGTATCAGCTGAAGTACCAGTGGTAATAGATAAACCAACCAATAAATTAGCACAGTAAAATAATGGCATGATAGACTTTATATTTTTCATTATTTTCGAGTATTCCATTAACAATAAGAAACAATTGACATGACAACGCCAATTGTACATGTTTTGTAGTATGTTGAGGAGGATTAAAGTGCTGTAAAAGTCATTTTTAACAGCACAATAGTACTAAAAGAAAACGCTAATAAATACAAGCCAGTTTTGGGCCTCTCTTCGTTAATTTCAAGACTACTTCATGCGACCTAAAGAATTAATCGTGGTCTAAACAAGAAAAAATAACAGCTACTAACTCTGCTTAAGCAAAGGAATATTGGCTTTTATTAAATACAGCTTATGTCCGTCCCAACCAAAATAATGAATACATTGCCAGTTAAGTTTAACGGGAGGTTTTGTGGTCATATCCCACTGACAGGCCTCAGCCAGTGCCGTACGAATAACGCCTTTATGGGTGACAATGCCTATTGACTCGCCCTTATCTGAACATTGCTGTAACCAACCTAACAACCGTTGTTGTACTTTTTTCGGTGACTCTCCTTTCGGGCATTGCAAGTAAATACCTTTGGGCTCTTCTATCTTTAGCCTAGGATCAGTTTGCCTTAATTCAGCTAAGGTTTTACCTTCCCATTCTCCCCAGTCCATTTCCATCAGAGGCTGGGCTACCTCACCGGTTAGCCCTAAACTGGCCAAGGTTTGTTTTGCTCTCTGTAACGGGCTGACATACCAACGACTGATGTGTAAGTCCGGTGGCACGTGTAAGGTGTTTAATTCTGCCATGCTTGCCTGAGTTAATGGCACATCACACCGCCCCTGAATTAAACCTTGCTGGTTCCAGGCTGTAGGCCAGTGGCGTAAAAAGTAAATTGATTGCATGGCTGATGGATACTCTTTGTCAATGCTGTTAGCGTTTGCCTATTAGGGCGCTAAAATGATGCTGCAACCAGATACTGGTGCTGTGAAGAGAATGATCCTGCGCCACATGTTGTATACCTCGTTGACCTAGCAACTCTCGACCTGACTGATCTAACAGCAACTGTCGGATAGCATTGATAAAGTCACTCGGCTGCCCAGTATTTAACAAAATACCTGCCGGTTTCTTCTGGTCAAACAAACTGGCCACCCCTACTTCAGCTCCTGCTATACTCGGTAAACCCGCAGCTTGCGCCTCTAAAAACACCATACCTAACGCTTCATTAATTGCAGGCCAAATAAATAGATCAGCAGCCGTTAACCATTCGGTCACCTCTTGTTCAGATAATGCGCCTACCCAGCGAATACGCTCCGTTAAACCACTAAAATAATCTTGTATTTCAGTGCGCGCTTTACCATCCCCCACGACAATCCAGTACCAGTCCAGATCAACTAACTGGGACAAAATACCACTGAGATACTGATAAGACTGTTGTTTATCTCGGGGGCGTAACATCGCCACTGTTAACAGCCAATTGCTTGTAACGGGTAAATACCATTGCTTCGCTAACTGTTGCCTGAGTTGATTTTTATTTTCAGTTACAATAACAGGGTTAATAAAAGGTTTAATCAGATGTATTCGCTCACTCTCGCCCAGCACCTGTTGTAAACCTGGAATATCGCCAGGATTAAGGGATAAAATGCTATTGGCCCGTCGGATAGCCTGCACAGAAGCTGCTAACCCTGGCGCCCAAGGGCCTTGTTGTTGTTTGGCAGCATAGGAAGCTTCGACTAATACATAGGGAATATTAAGCGCCTGACTGACAAAAGGCCCAATATAATCCGGCGCTTTATGATAAAGGTGGTATGTTAACCATAAGACAGGTCGCTGATCAGTGGGTAACTGTTGCCAACGCTGAATTAGCCGCTGTGCTCTGCGTTCACCCAGCTTCGCCAGCCGCTGTTGGCGAGTGACATCACCGCTGCGATCATAACTTCGTAAGCTATCAGCCCAAACCAGATTAAACCCTGCTTTTTCACAGGCTTGCCAAAATAGTTGAGCAATCCGTTGCTCCCCTGAAGGAATCACATGAAAAGGGGATTTTAAGGGTGCATAAAAGGCAATGGTTTGCTTCATTAAAATGACAGCCTGTTATTCTATTTCAAGCACTTGATTTGTTTTTTTCCTCACGTTTGCTACAGCTTTCAGGGTAAGCCAGACCAAACTGTTCAGCTAGTCGCTCAATATTTGTGGCTAATGAAAACTCTTCGGTAACACGTTGTTGACCAGCCACCGCTAACCGATAGCGTAACTCACTATCACTAATTAGCTTAGCAATCGCATGGGTCAATGCAGCGACATCACCTTGAGGAACTAATAACCCAGTTTTTTTATCAATAATCAGCTCTGGAATCCCTGAAATATCTGAAGCAATACAAGCAACCCCCTGGCTTTGTGCCTCCATTAATACATTGGGTAAACCATCCCGGTCACCATCCTCAGTTATTTTTGAAGCTAAAACAAAAATAGCTGACTGCCGATACTGGGCCAACACCTCCTCTTGAGGTTTTGCCCCTAGCCATCTTACTTTATCAGCAATACCTAAGTTGGCCGCTTGTTGTTTTAAACTGGTGAGTAACGGGCCACCCCCAATATGGACAAACCGCCAACTTAATTCACTTGGTAACTGGGCCAGTGCCTGTAGCAGCACATCATAGCCTTTCTTGGCTACCGCACGCCCTACCGAAATTAATTGCACAACAGTTGGGCAAATCTCCTCCGTATTTTTTGCCTTACCAGACTTGTTGTCTACTGAAACTGAACTGTCGTTTGTTTCTGGGGGAGTGATAGTGTTAAACCGATTAAAGTCTAATCCATGATAAACCAACATCACTTTCTCTGGGGCTGCGGACAGCGATTGTAAATACTGCTGATTCGCCTGAGTACAGGTTGCCAACCAAGCCAGTTCATTTAACTTTTCAGTTAACTCCCATTGGGGAGTAGTCCAAATATCTTTTGCATGGGCAGAACAAGACCAAGGCAAGCCCGTTAATAAACTGGTATAACGAGTAACAGAGCCTGGCGTATGAATAAAGTGTGCATATAACCATTGGGTTGCCGCAGGTAACTCGACGGCTAACACTAATGCTTGCCCCAAGCGACGGAGCCGATTACGGGTACGATCCCGTTTATAATCTCGCCACCAAACCACTAGCAGCCGCCAAAAAGCGCTCTTATACACAAGCTTAAATAAGGCCTTCACCACCCGCCAAGGCTCTTGGTGTAAATATTCAGGTAAGTAGTTAACCGGTGCTTTAATTTCTCGATGAATAGGGTGAACATGCGAGTCGGTGGGGTGTCGTAAAGAAACCAGCTGGATCTGTAACCCCCGCTGTTCCAATGCTTTGATTTCTTGAGCAATAAACGTTTCTGATAAACGAGGATAACCCTTTAAAACAAGTGCGACTTTTGTTATCAAGTTGTTGCCCCAATTTCAAGACGAGTGAAGACTACTTTCATATACCCTTCGCCATTCAGTGGCCACACCTAAAAACCTTTCGTATGGGGTATAACATACAGTGCAAAATGATCATGACTTTCTTTAAAGTCAAAGCGAAGAGTATACACGAAAGCCTGTATTATTTATGAAGCATTCAAAACATTGTAACATGCTAACTTGCTTTCCACTAAGGCAGTCAGCAGTTCACTTTTTTGCTAGTCTAAAAGCGGGTTCAGGCTATCCTCAAACAGGCCATCCAACGACATTTAGTGAGGCTAATGGAATCATCAATTTATCGTTTTATTCTGAAGTACACCCTCAAAGACCAGGTATTGATCCTATTTTTAACTGTCTTCTCATTTCCTTTGGTGTACGCCACTTTAGAAGTACCTAAACACATTATCAATGATGCCTTAAATAAGGAGAACGTCCCTGAAACAGTTTGGGGTTACCCTGTTGACCAGATAGATTACTTGTTAGTTCTCTGCTTTATCTTCCTGGGCCTGGTAATTATTAATGGTGTCCTCAAGTACCTATTAAACGTCTATCGTGGTGTGGTGGGTGAGCGAATGTTGAAAAAGCTTCGCTTTGACCTGTATAGCCGTATTCTACGTTTTCCCGTCCCTCACTTTAAAAAAGTATCACAAGGGGAAATCATTCCCATCATTACCGCCGAAACCGAGCCACTAGGTGGTTTTATTGGTGAAGCCTTTGCCTTGCCTGCCTTTCAAGGCGGATTACTACTGACTTATCTGTTTTTTATTTATAACCAGGATGTGATTTTAGGTATCGCAGCAACTGCTTTATATCCATTGCAGTTATACATCATTCCCAAACTCCAACGGATCGTCAACCAACTGGGTAAGCAACGAGTGCTAGCAGCCCGCCGGTTGGGTGATAAGATTGGGGACAGTATTGGCGGTATTAAAGAAATTCATAGCTTTGGTACCTTTCAGTTTGAGCGCTCAAAAATTTCAGACCGCCTACAGCACATCTTTGAAATTCGCTACAAAATATACAAGCTAAAGTTTTTTATAAAGTTTTTAAACAACTTTCTGGGCAAAGTCACACCCTTCTTTTTCTATTCAGTGGGCGGTTACTATGTCATTAAAGGTGAGCTCTCTCTAGGCGCATTAATTGCAGCCCTGGCAGCCTATCAGGACCTGGATGCCCCGTGGAAAGAACTGTTAAAATACTATCAGACCAAAGAAGATATACGGATAAAATACGAGCAGATCGTTTACCAGTTTCACCCTGAAAATATGCTTGCTAGCCATATCCAGGATGGACCTGCCACGCCACTTACATTACAAAACCAACACCTGACGATGGAGCACTTATACTATGGCGAGCATGAAAATGTTAACACCATAGATGACCTCAACCTGACCCTGCCACTTAACCAGCATACAGCAATTGTGGGTAATGATAGCAGTGGTAAAAATGAGTTAGTGCTATTGTTAACCCGTTTACTCATACCCCGTAATGGTCGAATTAACTTAGCAGCCGAAAACTTACAAACATTAACCAGTGCTACGTTAAGCCAGCATATCTGCTACTTGGATAATTCCCCTCATTTTTTTTCAGGCACCATTCGACAAAACTTGTTGTACGGCTTAAACACTCAGCCCCCAACCACCATCAATGAAGTGCCTTCATTACAAATAGAAGACCCCATATTTGTAGATAATTGGTTTCAGCCCAGCCAACTGGGTTTTGATAGTGACCAAGCCGTTGACCACCATTTAATAAGTATCCTAAGTAAACTCAAGCTGGAAGATGATATTTATCATTATGGCTTGCAAGGCTATTTGAACCCTGCCACTGACCAAACACTGATGGCGCAAGTTATTGAATTAAGGCGAGCGTTTAGAGAGGCCGTGCAAACCTCTGACATGACTGATATTGTCGAGTTTTTTGATTGGGGTAAATACAACAACAATTTAACTGTTGCTGAAAATATTTTGTTCGGCTCTAGCCGTGAAATGATGTTAGATCTCAATATGTTACATAAAAATACCTTAATCCATCAATTACTGGATGATGAGGGATTAATGGACACCACTCTCGCCATGGGCTACGAAGTCGCAGGCATGATGTTGGAATTATTTGCCGATGTTGAGCCAGGCAGTGACCTGTTTGAACGCTTCAGTTTCATTCAAGCTGAAGAAATTAATGATTATAAGGCACTTTTAGCCAAGGCTAATAAAGAGCAACTTTATAAACTGCCCCGCCAACAAATTGAAATGCTGCTGTCATTAGTCTTTCAGCTCACCCCTGCTCGGCATCGATTAGGATTGCTATCCAATGAGGTCTGCAACAAATTGTTAAATGTGCGTAAGCAGCTGGCTAAGGCATTAAAAGCCCGTCACACGACCATTATTTTTTATGATTCGGAAGAATACAACGAAGCACTGAGTATTCAAGAAAATATTTTATTTGGCAAAGCCGTTTATGGCCAGGCACGCGCCCAAGCTAAAATAACAGCTTGCATTGACAAACTGATTGCTTCACACGACTTAATTCGACCGATCATGGGCTATGGCTTAGATTACGAAGTGGGCACTGCTGGTACGCGTTTATCCTTAGCAATGCGACAAAAGCTAGCATTAGCTAGAGCACTATTGAAAAAACCCGACTTGTTAATCATTAACCAAGCAACCAGCGTATTAGACTTATCGACTGAAAGCGAAATAATCAGTCAGGTCAAACAGGCAATGATCAATAAGGGATTAATCTGGGTGTTAAACCGTGCTGAACAAGCCATTCAGTTTGATCAGACTCTGGTTGTTGACAAAGGACAAATTATTCAACAAGGACACTATCAACAACTCATTGAAATGGATAAGACACTTGCCGGGTTGATTCAATAGTAAGGGCGCCGCTAAAATAAGTGCATGTTTAGAGGCACCCTTAATAAAGTATTTATAAAGTTGAAACAATAATTTATTTTGTGCTCACCACAAAAACAGTCGACCCTTACTAAGAGTTGGCTGTATATTTATACACTCAAATGTAACCCTTACTCTACCCCAAATAAATAATATAATTATAAAAGTTTTTAAGTGATGAAATTCTACGGATGGTTATTTAACTCACTACCCTTTGCCTGTCTGTGCAGTTTATTAGTTAATGGCTTACTCATTCTCTTTTCATATACTGACAAGGCATTTGCAACTGCCAATTTAAAACCAATTAGTGAAGTTTTATTTATTCGTTCCAAGCGGGTAACCGATACCGACTATATCAGCTTCGGCCATATTTTTAAGCCTGGTGATGTAGGCCGACTTGATCAAGTTTATGTACAAGTCAATAATCAGCTACTAGCCAGCCAATTGGATCAAAAAGCCTTCCATCCTGATGGTAGCCTACGGCATGGCATTATTTCTGTTAAACTACCTTTCAATAATCAACAGCAATTACCTGCCATTTTAGTCAGTTCACCCACAGCGACTACTTCTCGGCAACCATCACCCTTGCCCCATCAATTAACCAGTGATGTCAGTATCCAGCTTAAAGGAAATGACTTGGATGTCTCCATTCCAATAACGCAGGTTTTCAGTCAAGGAGAGTTACTTCGTCGCTGGTTAGCTGGTCCTCTGGTTATGGAGTGGCATTATCGATATCCGATTATCGTCAATGGCTCACCCCATCCTCATTTACATGCTTATTTTCAATTACGGGTTTATCAACAGTTTAAAAAAGTAGTGCTAGGCATTACCTTAGAAAATAATTGGGCTTACCAGCCCAACCCTAAAAATCTTCAATATCAAGTTACAATCACCAACAAAGATAAAACGCTATTTCAGCAAACCCTCAATCACAACCATCATGCTCGCTGGCATAAAAAAGTAATTCTAGTTGGTGGTGAAGACACCCATCTGGTTTTTAACCCCAATTACCTAATGAACAGCAAAGCCATCCCTTTATATGATCCAACATTAACCATTAATGAGTCATTGTTACAGCGATTCTATAAGCAATATCAAAATAATCAGCAATTAATGCAAAGTGGTGTCGCAGAACCCTATATGGGACTTGGCGGTGGTCGCCCTGATATCGGCCCACTACCGGGTTGGGCAACGGCTTATTTATTAAGTATGGATAAACGTGCAAAAGTGACTACAGATGGCACTGCCTATTTGGCAGGCAGTTGGCCCATCCATTATCGAGATAAACGAACCGGTTTGCCTTTACGGATTGATGACTGGCCCTATGCAGGTCTGTATGGTACCCCAGGCGACTTTACTAACCCACAGACTAATAAAAGTGAAGCTTTTCCTGCTTGCCATCAGTGCGAAACCCCTTTACACCCAGATTCCGCGCACCAGCCAGGGTTTAGCTACTTTTCTTATTTAACGTCAGGAGACTATTTTTTATTAGAAGAACTGCAGTTTTGGGCAACTTATAATTTATTAAATAATAACCCCCATTATCGCCGTCTTGAACAAGGTATTTTTCGTGAAACTCAAGTCCGAGCAGAAGCCTGGTCATTAAGGACACTCGCTCAAGCAGCCTATATCACACCGGACAGTCATGCATTAAAAGTGTATTTTAACCAGCTGTTGCACAACAATTTAACCTATTTATACAACCTTTATGTGGCGAAACAGGAGTCTGATCGAGACAGCAGTAAAATTATTAATCATCTTGGTTATATTCCCGCAGAACTCATTGATCGGTTTGGAGTACGAACTGGTTATTATGCACTGGTTTATAAAAGACGCACTGGCCTGTCGACCTGGATGGATGATTTCCATACCTGGTCA
The DNA here is from genome assembly GCF_028858535.1 of Spartinivicinus poritis. NCBI lineage: Bacteria > Pseudomonadati > Pseudomonadota > Gammaproteobacteria > Oceanospirillales > Zooshikellaceae > Spartinivicinus > Spartinivicinus poritis. The sequence continues at coordinate 44,915 of NZ_JAPMOU010000020.1, read as the reverse complement.
GTGGGTTATTTAAAAGAATTAGGGTTTCAGCAGGCTGCGCCTATTTTAAATCAACGCAGCCGGTTTAGCTTACAGCGTATGCTAAACCCTAATTACTGCTGGCTTTTTGCAGCATTAGCCAATGGCCTGAAATTAATGGAAACTGTCAATACCGAAGGCACTACCATTAAGTATCGGGTATACAACAACTATCAAGAAGCCTTTTTCAATACCACTCAAATTGATCTCAATCAAACTGCCTGCGACTCACCTGCCATGGTTCCTTTGGCTAATACATTTAATGAAGAAGTGGAAAAACAAAAAGAAAACTTACAGCTTGGCCAAATGCTAGGCTATAGCTATTCCACAGAAGGTTTTCCTTCCAACTTACAAATAGCCTTAGCTGTTGCGGCTGAATCTGACAATGCAGGTGCCTTTACTGCCTGGCAACGGTTTCAACAACGCACGATTAAACCCAATTATAACCTTGGCCCACAATTTGCCCTTGTCCCTCGTCGCTACTACACCCCAGCGGATGACTACTATTTAAAATTAACTGGCAACTTTAGTGTTGAAATACCTGGCTCAGCACTCATTGTAAAATTACCTTCCGATGCAGGGTCTCATGGTAGCCAATAAGCAGCCTTCCAAACCTGAAAACAAACATACTATTTATTCATTAACGCAACTAACCATTGCGACACCTGCTCAAAATAAAAGGTTTCTTCTGTTACTGAAAACTCATCAAGACCCAGGCATACTAGACGACACTTGTCTACCTTCAGCCAAACAGCAGCAGCCAGAATATCAACCGTCAATTGATTTATATTTCGTTTAAACTGTGGATTAACCTGTAAATAAGCTTGCGCCATTTGATAACAGTTATCTACTGTTGGTAAATGAACAAATGTACCCGCAAGATCCAGCGCAGGGTTACCTAAACTAATTCGCTGTAAATTAGCTAACATCAGCTCCCCAGTTGGCATACGCCCCCAATGGGTAGTCTCATAAACACCTGCGATTAAACTGACAGGTCTAAATAGATGCTGAAAATCATAACAAAGGCTATCTAACATGGCAGCCAGCAAGCGTCGTTTAGCCGGGTTAAAATAACCAAGCAACATTGGATTATATTCAGGTAACCACTGGTGCCGAGCTAGCTTGTCATAGTCCAGCTTGACTTTAGCATGATGTAATTTCGCAAGATAATTTAATTGTTCGACAGAGTTTATCAACGGTTGTTGATCTAACCCAACAGGTTCTAGCTGCCTAGCATCCTGTAAGCTTGCTGGCATATGCAAGCCTTGAGCACATAATTGTGGAACTAATTGTTCAATCGCATATTCTGCTACTAACGTATTAAATGACTTATGCGATATCTGTCGATTATCTGAGCAAAAAGGGTCAGGCTTATTGCCAGGCTCCCATCGAGCTCTAGATAGTGACGCCCTTTCCTGGGCTAAAGCAACCCCTTCCATCATAGTCGTTTCCTAGCGCCATCACCATTCAGAACAGCGCCAATCATAACAAGTGAAAAATGACTATGACAAGATTAATTAAAGTAAAATCAAACAACATTTGCTGTATATCATTATTTACATCAGAAATAGTCTTAATCGACTACTACGTCAGATACCACAGACTGTTTATACAATTGATGATAAAAAGGGGTTTTTTTAACTGCTTTTATTACTTCATTAATTTTATTAAAACTTTCTTGACTAATACTGGCTTTACTAAAAATAAAATGCACAGGGTTATCATGTACTACAAAAGGCAGTAACTCAATTTTACCTGCTTGCTGATACTTCATTACAAAGTGATCAAAATATAATACATCATTGAACACACCATCAGCTCGATTATTGATCAGCCGCAGCACCTGCTTATCGTTTTCCGTATCCTCACGGACTAACTGCTTAAATCCCTCTTGTTGGATTGCCTGCGCATAAGCAGGTCCATACCAGGCACCCAGCTGGACATTCAATCGCATATTCAGCTCAGCTAATTGTTCAAGTGATGTGATATGCCAACGTTCTGCTTCACCTTTACGAATAGCTATGCGCACCTGCTCAAGCCGATAGGGGGTTGAGTAATAGGCAAATTGTTGTCGTTCCGCTACTAAAGAAGCCAACCCTAAAAAATCTACCCGACCTTTTTGTACTTCATAAAGCGAACGTTTCCAAGGTAACCGTGCCAGCTTTAATGGGCAATTCAGCTGTTTAAAAACCGCTTGAATAAATTGAATATCTAATCCAGTTATCTTCCCTTCTGAATCAATCAACATATAAGGCGGCATCTCGGACCAGGCCATCACATAAGAGGATTTAGGGCACTCTCCGCTTGCTGCTTGGAAGCTTATGAGTAATAGTCCTGCTCCTAATACCTGCCGCCGTAACACTGTGCTTGTCAATAAAGGGGTTAAAAACAGCCTAAAAATAAAGCTTTTAGTCATCAGCTCACTACTTCGTTAGATTGTCCCAATTATTTAATTGTAGACAGCGTAGCGCTCAGCATATAATGCCTAAGTGATAGGATGGTCTAAATTAACGAAATCTCTTTACCCAACCGAACTCACAACCGTATCCATTGCTGCTGGGTTTCTATAGCGGTAACACAATAGTGGAATTCCTCCCAGTAGCATGACAGCAGCCAGTAATATCAGTGGAGGTATCGCGAGTTGAGTCATTGCTGTTACTAATAACGAAGCGCCCACCATCTGTACACAACCCAACATAGCTGCAGCGGTGCCTGCACATTCCGCAAAAGGGCTTAGTGCCAAGCTGGTAGCAGAGCCCAAAACTAAAGCAAACCCCACACTAGCAATACCAACGGGCAGCATTAAGCTGACAGCTAATGACCAGCCAAAGAAATAGCTCGCTAACATTAATCCACCCGCCACTGCCATCCATAAAAGCCCTAGTTGAGTACAACGCTGTGGCCCTATTTTTCGAATAAGCCCTGGGGCAACAACGCTGGTTATCAAAATCCATAACGCATTCAAAGCAAACAATGCAGCATAAGCCAGCTGAGAAAAGCCCGCCTGTTTAATCAACACAACCGGCGACCAAGTGACATAGGCGATAATCATGGTCATAGCAGCCAAACAACAGCAACTGTAGTATTGAAAGCCATGATGGCTGATAATTCGCCAAAAATTGCTTAATACATGCCGGATAGGCTCAGAAAACTCAGGCTTCGTTTCTACAAAACCATGATTGACCAACACGACTACAACCAATGCGTAAATTGCGAGCGCATAAAAACAAGCTTGCCAACCCCACAGAGCAATTAATGCACTACCCAATATCGGTGCCAAGGCCGGAGCTAAATTAATCGCCCCTAACATATAACTATAAACCGTGGCACTTTGTTGCCCTGAAAAACAGTCTCTCACTACTGCAAAGGCAGCAACTGAAGTACAGCAGGCAGCAGCCCCTTGAATGGCACGAACCCACATCAACTCTGTTATTGACTCAGCAAATACCGCTAACCAACTACTCACGCCATAGAGTACAATACCTACCAACGCAATATTTCGACGTCCCCAATGGTCAGCCAAAGGTCCTATGATGAGTTGACCTAGCCCCATTGATAATAAAAATACTGTAATTGTATTTTGTACTTGATGTTGTTCTGCATTAAAGTAATCAATCAAGTCAGGCACGGCAGGTAAATAAATATCAATGCCTACTGGAGAAAACAGTACCAATGTGATCAGCACTAAAAATAAAATACCAGGAGTATTTTTCTTGGCATTATTCAAAAGCAATACCTCACTACTACACGACGGATATTGAATAATGAAAAAAATCAGGGGGGACCACACACAGTCACAATGCTAACTCCCCCTGTAATGAAGAGATAGACCCATAATTGATAAGAGCAACTTAGCTAATTTATGATATGGACTCAAGAGAAACAAATTCAGAACTATAATGACCCAACGGAATATCATAATGAAAGTTGAAAGCCTAGCCCGAATTGACCTTAACCTGCTTGTCAGCTTACAGGTTTTGCTAGAGGAACAAAGCTGTACCCGAGCAGCTGAACGACTGCATTTGTCCCAATCAGCAATGAGTAAAACCCTTGCTCGATTAAGAGACGTGTTTCAAGATCCTTTATTGGTTCGCAATGCCCATGGAATGCTGCCTACCCCTCATGCAGAACAACTGAGAGATCCGTTACAGACAGCCTTACAACATGTTTCCAAACTACTTGATCCACCCAGTTTTAATCCAAATATAAGCAGGCGCCACTTTACTCTGACCAGTATTGATAGTGCTTATCAATTATTTTTACCCAGCTACTTTGGGCCACTCTTATCAAAAGCACCTAATATTGAATTGGACTATCGACCTTGGAATGCACAGTCCGCCCACATGTTAACCCAAGGCCAAATTGAGCTGGGTATAACAGTGAAAGAAAATGTCAGTAATGTGCCGTGGAAAAGCACCGTCGAGTTACCCACCAATTTACACAGCCAGCCATTAACCGATGATTATATGGTTTGTTTGGTACGCCGTGGCCATCCAGTCTTATCCAAAAAATCCCGTTGGAGTCTAAAAACTTACCTTAAATTAGGCCATGTCCAAGCTTACTGCGAAGGAAAATATAAATGGATGCTGGATTTTATTTTGGCTGACCAGGGGTATGAGCGAATAATTGCCGCCAAAGTGCCAGAGTTTCAAGCAGCACTGACTATTATTCAACATAGCGATCTGATTTTTACGGGCCCCAAGCAATTTGCCACCTATGCAAAACAGCACTATCCGCTGGTAGAACTTCCATTACCGCTGGAATTACCAACCATTACCTACCTGCTTACCTGGCACGAACGATTTGATGAAGACCCTGGGCATCAATGGTTACGACAAATGTTGGTAGAATATATTAACCCTGAATTATCAGAGGCTTGTTGAGCTAAACACGCCATCAAGCCACCATAAAATTTATAAAGCCCAGTACTCTATGGGCTTTCCCTCCATTTTAATTTTTTCAACTACTCTTAGTAGCACAATATTATCACCCAACAGAACCAACACAGCATTATGCCCACGCCTTCACTCGCCCTAGTATTTTTTAAAGTCAAAGTATTTACCCCGATAGCTTACGGGATATGCAAATTCCCATTTAAATGTGTGTATAGAACCTTAAAGATATAGGCGATGCTCAATTTCAAACTTTAAATTTATTTACAATACTCTTCAGGTTTGAAGTTATATTAACCAACTCTGAAGCAAATGAGGTAATTTGTTTAGCAGTACCTGAGTTACTGACAGCAGAGTCATTAACCCGAGTAATGTTGACATTAATTTCGTTCATTACCGCCAACTGCTCTTCAGTCGCTGTAGCAAACTGGCTGCACATTTGGTCAATATTAGAAACCGATTCTTCAATGGTTTGTAAAGACTGCCCTGCCACTTTCGCCTGCTCAACAACTGTTTCTACCTGCTGATGACCTTGCTTAATGACAGTAACTGCATCTCTAGAACCTATTTGAAGCTTTTCAATAATTTGATTAATTTCTTTAGTGGATTCCTGGGTTCGACCAGCCAATGAACGAACTTCATCAGCCACTACTGCAAACCCCCGTCCCTGTTCACCTGCTCGGGCCGCTTCTATAGCCGCGTTTAGCGCTAATAAATTGGTTTGTTCTGCAATGGCTTTAATGACTTCAAGTACCGTATTGATATTCTCACTGTCCTGTTCCACTTGGGTAATAACACTGGCTGCATTATCAACTTGATCCGCCAGTTGTTGAATACCTTGTACGGTATTTTCAACAACCTCTCGGCCTTTTTTCGTTTCTATGTTAGCACTATTAGCAGCCACCGAAGTACTATTTATATTTTCAGCAACCTCTTGTAAAGTAGCACTGATTTCATTCATTGCCGTTGTTATTTGATCTATTTCAAGCTGCTGTTGCTGGGTATTACTGCTGGCCTCCCTGGAAAATGACGACAATTTTTCTGTATTTGTCGACAACGTTACTGATGTGTTATTAATTTGGCTTATAATATCTAACAAGTTATTACGCATTTTCTGAATGGATTGTTGTAACTCATCCTGACTATCAGTATCGCCTGTTTGAGTAAGATCGCCTTGTGCAATAAACTCTAGCCCTTGTGTTGCATTTTTTAGCCGTTTTGACACAAAGTTTGACACTGTCATACTAGTGAAGCCACAAATGATTATCGACAGTACAGTCAAGCCTAATAATACTTTTAATGCCACTTGTTCATGCGCTTCAGCCCGTTGCCCTGCCTCAAGAATAAAGTGCTCAACATCTCCTAATAAAGCTGTTAACTCTTTGGCTAGCTGATCACTTTCATGTTCAAGTTTTTCGGTTAATGATGTAATCTCACTGGCTTTACCTGCCGTTAATTTGCTAAATACCTCATGGCTATGCTTTTCATATTCAACATACTCTTTCTCAATTTTTAACAGCTGCTGTTTGGTTTCATTGAATTTTTTTACATGGTCTTGATCATGTGCTTGTGCTATAGCGGTATCAATGATCTGATGACTGGCTTTCATTTCTTTTTTAAACTGGCTGCCATATTTATTGAACTGCGTTAACTCACCATTGGCTTCACTCTGTTTATTTTGCTGCCCATAACGTATACCACGCTCTAAGTGAATCGTCTGCTCCAGTTGACTTTCAGTCGCCAGGGTTAAATGTTCATTTAACGGCAAGTCTTCTGCGACGATAGTGTGTAGTTCACTCCCTATTTTATTCATAGAGTAAATGGCAAACGCAGCATTAATCACCAGCACTGCTAATAGAACGAATGAGTTGCCATTAATCTTCGCTTTAATTGATAGCTTTTTGATAAAACCAATCATATAATAATTACCCTCAAGTTGGGCATACGTCTTTAGCTATATAATAAAAAGTCGCTCATCACACCTACATATAACGAGCCAATATATCTTGATATAAAGTTTCCCCCACAGTGCCAGATATTTTTTTCACTTTATCAATACCTTGTTGCAATAGGTTAACTAAATTATTATCGACATCTTTACTAAAAGCAAAATAGAGATGCGCCTCTTTCAATAAAAATACCGTTTCAAAGTCCTCTACACCTAGTTTATTCTGTTTGATAAACCAGTTGCCAACATACTCTTCATATGCCCATAGGTCTATTCTTTGCTTGGCTAGCATATTCACAATGGAGTTAGCGTTGGCTTGAGATATAAATTTATTACGAGGATAACCCGTTGCTAACACTAACTGCTCACCTACATCATCACGAATACCACCAATAATATAATTATGGGTGTCTAGTTTTGATGTTATCTTAATTTTCCTGGTCTTAGCTGCAATTAGTACAATACGAGTTGGCGAAATAGGTCCCGCCCATTTGAATAGACTTTCTCTAGCGGCAGTTCGTGTGGTACTAAACAAAATAATATTAGGGCCTTTTAATAGTTTTTGATAGCCACGCGCCCAAGGATAAATTTTAATATTTTTGCGTTTTAAGGTGATGCTTTGTAGTTGAATGGCTGCAATCAATAAGTCTACTGCAATCCCTCTTAGAAGTCCCTCTTCAACAAAGTTATAGGGTGGATAGGCTTCTGTAATAAAAGTTAACTTGGAAAATCTTTTCTTTATTAAATCAACTGTTTCTTCAGCTACTACGGTACCCCCTCCAATGTAACCACCAAACAATAGTAGCAATAAAGCTAAGCTTTTCATTATAGAGTTTAAAAGGAGTAGCCCCATTATCTACCCCTCATTATAACCGCTATGGAGTAAACTACATATATTCACTCATAATATCATCATATAAGGTTTTTCCTACTTTACCAGGCGCTGCTTTGACTTTATCAATACCTTCTTGGATAGAAGCCACTACCGTATCTGGCACATCTTTACTAAAGGCGTAATATAGCTCTCCCTCCTTCAAAACATATACGGTAGCATAGTCATCATTATTTAAATTATTTTTCTTGATAAACCAGCGGGCAACGTTCTCTTCATAGGCCCACATATCTACTTTATTGCTCGCTAGCTTTTTAACAACAGAGTCAGCATTTGCTGAAGACTTGATTTTACCTTTCTCAATACCTAACGCGACAACCAATTGCTCACCCACATCATCACGAATAGCCGCGATTTTATATTTTTTTAAGTCTGCAGGTGAATTAATGGTAATATTGTTCGCTTTGGGGGCTAATAATACAATGCGAGTAGCTGTAATAGGGCCAGCCCACTTAAAGAGAGGTTCTCTCTCTTCTGTACGGGTAGTTGCAAACAGCACAATATTTGGACCATCAACAGCATTACGATACCCTCTGGCCCAAGGGTAAAGCTTTATTTTACTGCGAGTAACAGGTTGGTTCACTTTTTGGCTAGCAGCCACTAATAAATCAACTGAAATACCTCTTAATATACCTGCATTTTCAAAATTATAGGGAGGATATGACTCCGTAATAAAAGTCAGTTTCTCTAACCCTTCACTATTAACGTGATTGCCCAATAACAGCAACCCCATCAATAACATCGTTTTTAAGCGACTGACAAGCATTTGATACTACTCCTCTCATTGATTGAAAGTTATTAGTAACAGTGTAAAAGCTATCTAGTCTTTATTTATATTTTTTTATAGTTAACTGTTTTTTTATGTTTCCTATAGCGATATATCTTTGTATTATAAAAAAGCTAGGGCCTGTTAACACGATTTGAATCTCGCAATCAACAGGAATAACGGCGTTTCATAATAGGTATATATTATAAGCAAAGAGAAATGACTGACTATTTTAAGTATTTTTGTTTAATTTCATCATAGCGACCAGAGTCTTTCACTTTGTCTAAGGCACGTCTTAAGTTATAAACCAGGTCATCTGGGGTTAAAATACTCATTGCCATGTAAAGCTCAGAAGATAATTCTTCTAAATAAAATGCCCGCTTATAATTGGCCATCTTAAAGCCTAACTGCCTGGCAGTATGAGCAAATGCAACTTCATCAAACGGCGTTAAGTCGATGCGTCCTTTCGTAAGTTTTTTTAAATTCAAGGTATCACTGTTGGTTAACATGACTTGCTCCCCTACATCAAACCCATGGTTAACCAGATAATCTTGTTTAACATCATTGGTTACTCCACCGATGATGAACTGTTTGGCATCTTCCAATGTTTGTAATTGAATATCATCCCGGGACGCCAACTTCCATAAATAAACACTATAAGGGGTAATAGTGCCTATCCATTTAAAATGATGCTCACGATCTCGGGTTCTGGCAATTGAGTAAATGAGTACATTAGTTTCTTTGAGAGCTAATTTATAAGCCCTGGCCCAGGGATACAAACGTATTTCTGCTTTAATGCCCGCCTTAGCCAGCACTTCTTTGACCACTTCTGTGGCCATTCCTGACACCTCACCCTCAGGGGTTGGGAATTGAAACGGTGGAAAGTCTTCAGTCACCACTAATAATGTGTTAGCGCCCGCAAAGCCCACTGAGTTCAGTACGCCCAGCTGTAAAGTCAAAATCCCAATGAATAGTGCTTTCCACCTCATAAGGGTAACCAAAATAATCAGTTATATTATGAACAAGTTAGACCTGGTTTTATGATCTGACAACAAAACTGACATAATTTTAGCGGTATACCCTTTACTACGGCTAGGTTACTTGAGGCAGCCTCCAATCAGTCGTAGCTGATAAACCAACTGGCCATCATGCGATACTTGTTCAATACCTTGGAACTGCTGCAATGTTCCTTCCACCGTTAGCTGATACTGCCACGGCTCTTGGCTGAACTGTTTGGGGCCACGTAAAGGAAGGTTGGCATCTGGCTGTTGCAGCGCTTTCTGCAAAAAAGTAAAGACAGGCTCACAGGCCTGAGGTAGGCTAATGTTACCAAAATACAGCATTTGCCATATAGGTTGTTGATTTAACCAAACGACTTCTTCCCCACCAAACTGGCGATAACCAAAATAATGGTCACGGTAATGATAATCACCTTCGGTATACAGGAACTGTCGACTTTGGTCACGACAAGGCTGGCCTTCATTACCCCCAATCCATTGATAACCGGTACTTTTTGCTGATCGTAAAAATGCCACTAGTCCATCATGATCCATATGTTATCCCTGGGTTAGCCAGTTCCTATTTCAGTCAACCTTTTAAAGTTAGCATCTTCATCCAAGTATTCCACCAGACACAAACTTTTAATTTGTGTGACAACTTTTTAGCCCATTAATGATAATTCAGTTAACGCTTCTGAAAGAATATCATAACATGCTGAGGGGTTTTCAAGTGGAAATAAATGGCCATAGTCTAGATTTTCCTTGAATAAAAAGTGCGGACAGCGACTTCGCCACTCTTGCCAAATGGACTCAGTGACAAAAATAGATGGCTTCCCTCGTATTGCAATACAGGGCATTTTAAGCTTTTCAAGACTCGTCATAAGATTAGGCGGTTGCGTATAATTATGGGCTTCCCATATTTTTGGAAAACTGAGCTGGTATTGACCGTTTCTTGTTTCAGTGACACCGTATTTAGCCAATAAACTAAACATCTCATCATCAAAACGTTTATACCCTCTAAACTGTTTACAGTAGGAAAGAAATGCTTGTCGACTATCCCATTTATCAGGCTTTTTTAAGGCATTTTTTGCTGGATTAAATAAATTCACAAAAGCTTTAGGGAAAATACGAACAAGCAAAGCCACTGCAGATGAGACCATTGCAGGCTCAATCAAGACAAGTGATTTAAAAAGGTCTGGTCGTTTTTTAGCTGCCAAAACGGTACAAGTAGCTCCCATTGAGTGCCCAATGCCTATGACTGGACCTTTATTCTGTCTTTCAAGAAAATCAATTAAATCATCTGCATATATCTGCCAGCTCCTTTGTTTAGGAGGCAAACCTATATTCGGCCATGTAGGCCGTAATGCCAACGCACTTAAATTGAGGTGTTGACTTAATTTAGTCAATAGCCCGCTATATATCTCCAGAGGAAAACCATTGGCATGATAAAAGTGTGCGGCTATTCCGTTACCATTATTAAAATCCATTGAAACAGGTTTGCTTGACAACTGGTTACTCATAATACTCATTTATATTTTGTACTTATTACACCACACATAGGCCAATCAGCCTAGCGTCATTATTTTTATGACGCCAGATTACATTAAGATTGATTTATTTAAAACCAGAACCAGGCAATATTGGCTGTATAATCTGCAAACAATTTCTATCCCCAGCTTACTAAAAGACAGCTTGAGTCTGTAAGATATCTTAAATAGGTATTAAAACTGCTGCCCAGTTGACAGTTAGATGACAAGCCCTATTGTTAAGGAGTTGTGCTTGCATTTTCAGCAGAATATACAAGGCTTAAAAGAAAACAATTACCTTGGATATTTTAATGAATCTTGCCATCCTCTCTTGTGGGCCCAAATGCTATAGCACCCGTCGACTGAAAGAATCAGCTTTGGATCGTGGACATCATGTTAAAGTGATGAACACATTGAAATTTGCGATTGACCTGGAGAGAGGCTCACCCAGTCTCTACTACAAACAACGGGAATTAAGTGACATTGATGCCGTACTTCCACGTATTGGAGCCTCCATCACCTATTTTGGTACAGCTGTTGTACGACAGTTTCAGGAGATGAACGTTTTCTGTGCAAATACAGCTCACGGCATCCTTAACTCACGGGATAAACTCCGCAGCCTTCAGCTGCTAAGTCGACATCACATCGGCATTCCAAAAACCAACTATGTGCGCGATAAAAAGGATGTGTTGCCAGCCATTTCACGGGTAGGTAATGCACCTGTCATTATTAAGCTGATTGAGGGTACTCAAGGCATTGGTGTCTTATTGGCAGAAAGCACTAAATCTGCTGAGGCGCTCATTGAATTACTACAGAGTCAGAAACAAAACGTACTTGTGCAAAAATTTGTTGCAGAGAGCAAAGGTAAGGATATTCGTGCCTTCGTTGTAGGTAACCAGGTTGTGGCTGCCATGCGCCGAGTCGCTCAAGGACAGGAATTCCGTAGTATAGCTGGAAATCTATAATGTGGCATAAATAGAATGCCTCTACCCTCAGATACAGCCTGTTTATTGAGCGAATCGACTATGTCACTTTATGATTTTCTAGCTATAACGTCCACCGTGGCGGAATTACCGAAGCGGTTGAATTGAATGACCAGTATAAAGAAGCAGCCGTTCGTGCTGCACAAATTATGGGATTACAGGTAGCAGGTGTCGATATGCTTGAAGGCACCGATGGGCCTCAAATAATGGAGGTCAACTCTTCCCCTGGTCTGGAGGGAATTGAAACCTGTACCAAGCTGGATATAGCAGGTTCGATTATTGACTATATATCTGCCCAGGTCGACTTCCCAGAGATTGACATACGCCAACGCCTAACCGTGAGCAAAGGCTACGGAGTGAGTGAACTTTATATTCCAGAGGGCTCACAATATATCGGCCAAACCATATCAGAGTCTGGCTTACCTGAGCAGGATATTAACGTGCTGACCCTATATCGGGGCAATAAAGTCATTCCCAACCCAAAATCCAGTCGTCAACTTGAGGCAGACGACAAGTTGCTGTGTTTCGGCAAATTGGAGTCAATGCGCTCAATGATCCCAATAAAGAACCAACGCAAACAAAAAGCCAAGCCCAAAAAGTTACCCAAGGAAGCCTTGGAAATTGCCGAAGAGGTTCATCATCAGCAAGCAGGATAAACTGTATTGGATAGATAATTCACTAAAAATAGGATTCTACATAAGGGTACTAAAAAAGGTAAGGTGGCATGAACCAAGAAGCCTTATTGGCCTTAATCAATAGTACCCTAAATAACGTTATTGCTACAGTCTCGCAAATTGAAACCTATAGCGAAATTGCCGTAATTATTCTGATCTATACGCTGGCTTATATGCTTGCCAGCCAACTTCGCAAACAAATCCCTATCTTTAAGCAGAGGCCAACCCCGCCTGAAAGCTTCCCCATTCATGATCTATTTTTCCGCTTTGGGAAACTATTATTTCCATTATTTGCAATATTACTATTGCGCTTGGCGTTAGAGTTCAGTCAGCTCATACTGGAAGACGGCTGGGTAATGCAGCTCGCCTTAACTGCTGCAATATTGTTGCTATACAACTCATTCGTAAGCTTGGTGATCACTCATAAACTCGTAGCACAGATATTCCGCTGGATTGGTCTACCCATTTTATTCCTACATTTAGTTGGTGTTTTAGATGATATTATTCTGGTGCTTGAGTCCATTGCTATTAAAGTCGGAAATATCAGTTTGTCAGCCTACGGTTTAGTGAGAGTTATTCTTTTTGGCTCACTATTATTTTGGCTGGGACGAGTGTCTAACTCCACAGGTCAGACCCTGATCCGTAAACAACAATCATTAGATTTTCGCACGCGTGAAGTGCTGGCCAAACTTTTCGAAATTGCTCTTTTCTTCATCATCTTCCTGCTAATGCTACAGGTGATGGGTATTAACCTTACAGCTCTGGCAGTATTTGGTGGTGCAGTTGGCGTTGGTTTGGGCTTTGGACTACAAGCAATCGCGTCTAATTTTATTTCCGGTGTCATTATACTGCTGGATCGTTCAGTCTCCGTCGGTGATTATATAGAGTTAGAAGACGGCAGAACCGGTGTTGTTACCCAGTTGAATATGCGCTCAACCACATTGTAAACCTTCGATGGAAAAGACATCGTCGTGCCCAATGAAAAATTTATTACTAGCTCATTCACCAACTGGACTCACAAAAATACTAAGCAGCGTTACCGTGTAGACTTTTCAGTTGCCTATAAAACCGATGTCCGTCATATGGTCGAGCTAGTGAAGACGGCTGAAGCAGAACACCCTCAGGTGATCAGTGGAGATAATATCCCCTTTGAAGAACGCCCTGATTGCGAAATCGATAGTTTTGGTGACTCTGGTATCAATATGTTTGTTGAATTCTGGATGGAAGGAATTGACGACGGCCGCAATCGAGTAGGTGGCGATCTACTACTAATTATTCTCGAAACCCTCCAGAAAAATGGTATTGAAATACCATTTCCCCAGCGTGAAGTACGGATACTGAGTGATAATTGGCGATAGGTTATTTAAAGCTATTCTTTAATCGATATTAAACAACAAAATATTACCTAAAGCCACCTACTGACACGCTTTTTATATGCAAGGTATTTTTCACCAAATAAGTTTTCCAACGCCTGCTCTTCTGGCTTAATCTGATACCGATTTAAATAGCAAATAAATCCGAAGACTAATAACAGTGAATATACATTAGAGAGCAAAACAGACCAACCAACTAGAAGCATCGCAAACCCAACATACATCGGGCTTCGGGTAATACGATAGATACCATGAGTAACCAGGCTGGAGCTATCTTCCGGTGTGATTGGGTTTACCGTCGTTTTTGCTTGATAGAAATATAGTACCCCTGCAATAATAAAGAAAATACCAGTCATAGCTAACACAAGCGCCACTAGATAATGACCTGTCAATCCAGCACTGGGAAAAAGTGTATCAACTATATACATGAGCACTGCAAATATGATCATTAATAGCAAAGGGGGAATTTTAAGTTCTAGGTTCAAAGTAACCTCTCTATACCCATCTCGAATGATTTTTATACCCCTAGGGCACAAGGGTTTTGTTACCATCGCTGACCACCAAGGATGGTGGGAATGCAGTTTATGCAGGAGCATTTAACTGCCTTCACCCCAATCATTTATTAAAACATAAACTCATGGGACTTCATCGCTCGACGGCCGCCCCTAAAAACCATTCGCTTTGGCTATACATACCAATTTTCAAACTCTTCAAATTCATCAACTTGCCACCCTATATCATACCAATTACCATCATTTTTTAACCGTATATATCGATAAGCATAGTCATAATATTGCTGCTGGTTATCAAGTCTCAAAGCACTAACTCTTGTATTACCGATAATAGGAAATAAAAAAGCACCATATTCTAGTTTACCATCTGATCTATAATTGGTGGTACTGATAAGGCCTTGCCAAGCTAGCTCATAAGCTGAACATCCTTGATTAGTCATTATCGCCGTACTATGTATAGAACAAACATCCTTAGGGTTAATAATTTCAAGTTTAAGAGATAGAAATTCTGATAAGGAACTTACCAGCTCTTTTTTTACCTCTAATAATTCATTACCTTTAAGACTAACAGCCCTTTCTTCAATAAATATGTTTTCCATATCACTCCATAACAGCACAAACTCTATTTACGGTTTATTAGCTACAACTCATTTTATCAAAAGTTGATCGCGAACCTCCATTAACGCAAATCCCAATAAATTAAGCCCTTTCCATAAGTTAGGATTTTTACAAGCTGGATTTTCTTCAGCCAACCCTATACCCCATATTTTATCTACTGGGCTAGCTTCTACGAGCACTCGTTTACCTGTATTGAGCAAGAATTCTTTAAGATCGCTGTTACTACTAAATTTTGCCAAGTTACCAGATACAACTATTTCAAAACGATGAGCATCCCACAGTGATTGCTCAAAACCTTTAACTTCACGCCCTATTGCTTTAGCTTCTCCTGGATTACTAGCAGCTAACAGTCTTTCTGCGGCCTTAGCGTCATTAAACAACAACGCCTTGCGATACATCATGTAATGCTCAGCTGTTAGAAAATAGTTTCCTTCTTTTTCGAAAGGCGAGTCATACCACTGGCTAAAGCATGATTTTGAGACAGCATCTTTATGTTTTTGATGCCCCCAAAAACATATGTACTTCACTTTATTACCACGATTGACATAATTTGCTAATTCTTCTGTGCTTCTAATTTTCAATTTTCTACACGCTCTTTTTTAACACCACAACCTAGGGAAACCAAAGCAAGTTGTAGGTTTTCCCAAAGGTTGCGCTCGCTGTTACAATTTAATTGTCTGGATCAAATTGCGTGACTAAATAATATCCACTATCACCAAGGCGACCGGAGGTATAGATAGTACCTGACTTATTTTGTGATGCCCATGCAGCAAGCACCATGGAAATGATTGTTGTTTTCTTTTGCTCAATTAGCATCCAGCCGTATGGAGTTCCTTCACAATTTGTTGGCAATCCTTTGTCCATCATTATTTATTTAGGATTATTTTCAATAACACCGTTCTTAGTTGTACCTATTCGTAATTTACTTAACTATGATGTAAGTGGCATTAAATCGATCATCCCCATTTGAGGTATCACAATTACCATAGAAGCGAACAACTTTTTGGGCCATTTTTGCAGCCAACGCTACAGAAAGCATTTCTTGTCGATTATTCACAGAGGCTCCTAAAACTACATGTCTTGCTTTTTCACATCCTGCAGCCCCCCAACCAGCCAAGTTAGTAATAACAATTTCATCTGGTGACGCACCTTGAATACCTATTTGATCAATTAGTTTATCACTTGTAGGTATTGCAAACACATTGCTAGAAAGTGACAAAAAACCAACAACAATCAACTTATTTATGTGTTTCATTCTTTTTCCAGTAACTAAATAATAAAAAACAAAAGCATCAAGAGTTGAAATATTGAACAGTTAGTTTAATATGAACTGAACGCTACCGCCCTTAACATCCCCAATAAAACAACTGTCTAATAAACAGCCTATCGTAAAACGAACAAGGCTTCTGTCGGGAGCTATAGTAACAAATCTTACCCGTCGCTGTCTTTTTACAAAAAGATTAGGTTACGACAACTGAGTTATTTTTTTAAACTTGAAGTGTTGGTCAAACTCAATACTAAAGCGGCCATGAATGCCTGCTTGGGTGACAAAGGGCTGTAAGACTTTGGCTGGGAATCGAACAGTTCGACCATCTATGGAGGTCGCTACTACATCACGGGCTGTGCCGCGGTATAAGGCTAGAAATTCGTCTGCTGGAATCGTTAATTCAACAGTAATGGTGGACATTTTTGGTGTTTTTTTACCTCTCCTCCATTAGAGATTATCACTAAAGCTAATGGATATGGGGTAAAAGGGTATTCTATAGCTAAGGCAAGGATGCCTTTTTAGCTCTTGATAGACCAGGGATGGTCTTTCAAGAGCGGCGAAGAATACCCTTTACTCCATATCGGACACTAACGTTTCCTATAACCAAAACTCTAGCAGCCTTATAAATCCCCCCTAGCCCCCCTTTTTCAAAGGGGGGAACTCCCTAGGCTTCTAAGAGGGAGTGTGTTAAATGCTACCGCGAGCCACTCTGCGCTAAATCCATTAACTCTCGGTTTGCAACGGTAAACATCGCCAGCTCACAGTTGGTTTGGCCACGTAGATCCGCCAGCATGGCATCCCAACGCCCGACCAATACCTGATGCTGATTAATCCACTGCTCAATCCGCTCAGCGATATTTTCAACAGCTGTTTCCATATTTAATACAGCTACTGTTAATGCCCGCTGCTGCCAGGTAAGTTCATCTCGAATACTTTCTCTAGCCATAGATTGCCAATGGTTAAACACTTCTAAATTGCCTAGCTCTTGCGCAAACCAATGTAAATGCAAACGCTCGCCAATCGCAAAATAGGTTTGCGCCACTTTAGCTAATGGCTGACCGGTCTGATCGGCCGCTTTCACAATAGATAAACCATAAGACAGGTATTTATAACCACCCACAAAACCAGCTAAATCTTCTGGTACGCCTTTTTCGACTAATTCTTGGGTTTTAGCCTGCCATACCTGACGCATTCCATTACCTAATAAACCAGGTAGCAACTGACTAAACTCACGAATTTGCTGGCCATAATGAGCAACACATTCTTCTGCATTAAGCTCTTTGCGCTTCATACGAATTAACCAACGTGTCGCACGACGGGTCAAGCGAATTAAGTCAGCCATCATTTCCTGCTGAATACTAGAAGGCACTTTATGGTCTAATGCTTCAATTTGCTGCCAGCAATCATTAATTGCAAAAATATCTCTGGCTACCACAAAGGCTTTAGCAATATCCGCCGGCTCTGCCCCTGTCGATAATTGCAAACGATGAACAAAGGTAATGCCCATCATATTAATTAAATTATTGGCAATTTGCGTGGCAGCAATTTCTTTTCTTAGTCGATGGCTTTCAATCGCCTGACCAAACTTTTCCACTAACACCGGTGGAAATGCAGTATTCACTTCCCTAGCGAAATAAGCATCAGCCAATACATCGGAAGCTAACAGCGCTTCTTTCAAGTCCGCTTTACTATAAGAAATTAATAAAGACAGCTCTGGTCGGGTAAGTCCTTGGTTGTTTGCTACTCGTTCTGCCAAGCCATCATCATCAGGTAAAAATTCAATGGCGCGGTTTAATTTACCTTGCGCTTCCAGGTAATGAATAAAACGTTTATTTTCATCCATTACCTGAGTAGCCTCTTGCTGAGCCAGAGAAATAGCCTGCACCTGACGGTAGTTATTCATTAGCACCAGGTCAGCGACATCATCAGTCATTGCCTCAAGTAACTGGTTTCGTTGCTTAAGGGTCATATCGCCATTGCTTACCACTTCATTCAACAAGATCTTAATATTGACTTCATGGTCTGAGCAATCGACGCCACCCGCATTATCAATAAAATCGGTATTGGAAGCACCCTGACTCAAGCAATATTCAACCCGGCCCAGTTGAGTAAGACCTAAGTTACCACCCTCACCCACAACTTGGCAGCGTAGCTCTTTACCATTAATCCGTAATGCATCGTTGGCCCGATCCCCTACATCCGCATGGGATTCAGTAGCCGCTTTGACATAGGTACCAATGCCCCCATTCCAGATTAAATCGACGGGTGATTTTAACAGCGCCGTAATTAATTCATTAGGCGTCAGTTGATCTTCATCAATTGCAAACCGCTCTTTCATTTCAGGGCTGATCTTAATCGACTTGGCATCCCGAGAGAAAACCCCACCCCCGGCAGAAATTAATGACTGATCATAATCCATCCAGCTAGAACGAGGTAAATTAAACAGCCGCTGGCGCTCTTTAAATGATTGGGAAATTAATGGGTTAGGATCAATAAAAATATGCATATGGTTAAAGGCTGCCACTACTGCCAAACTTTCCGATAGCAGCATACCATTACCAAATACATCACCTGCCATATCACCAACACCCACGACAGATATAGTGTCTTTTTGGATATCAATACCTTTTTCACGGAAGTGTCGTTGCACAGACACCCAAGCACCGCGCGCGGTAATCCCCATTTTCTTATGGTCATAACCCACACTGCCACCAGATGCAAAGGCATCGCCTAACCAGAAGCCATATTCTTCTGCCAGCTGGTTAGCAATATCAGAGAAGGTTGCTGTTCCTTTATCCGCCGCTACCACCAAATAAGGATCATCACCGTCATAACGGACAACTGATGCTGGAGGAATAACCTTACCTTCCTGTAAATTATCCGTCACATCCAGTAAAGCACGAATAAAGGTCTTATAGCAGGCAATTCCTTCTTCCAGCATGGCTTCCCGGCTATCTGTCGGTAGTCGTTTAGGTGCAAAGCCCCCTTTAGCACCGACGGGTACAATCACCGCATTTTTTACCTGCTGGGCTTTTACCAGGCCTAATACTTCCGTACGGAAATCTTCTAACCGATCAGACCAACGCAAACCACCACGGGCAACCTTACCGCCCCGTAAATGCACCCCTTCCACCCGAGGTGAATAAACAAATATTTCAAACATGGGGCAAGGCAGTGGAATTTGTGGAATCTGAGTTGGTGAGAATTTAAGTGAAATATAATCTTTTAATTGGCCACTGGCATCCGGTTGGAAAAAGTTTGTACGCAAAGTGGCATTAATAACATCCACATAACGACGAATGGTTCGATCCTGGTTAAGCACACTGACCTGATCAAGGGCGGCATAAATGCTATGTTCAAGGGCTTGCTGATGTTCTTTACGCTGCCCGTTACCCAGTTGCAACTCCGGGTTAAAGCGAACTTCAAATAACTCAACCAGTAATCTGGCAATTTCGATATTTTCAGTGAGAGTTTGCTCAATATAGGGTTGGCTTAAACCAAACCGAATTTGTTTTAAATAACGTGCATAGGCCCTTAATACCGACACTTGTCGCCAGCTTAATTGTGCACCCAGAATGAGTCGGTTAAAGCCATCATTTTCAGCCTGACCAAACCAGATATGCTGGAAGGCATCCTGAAAAATAGTATTCACCTGTTGGACATTAATCGGCTGATTTTGGCCATAGAGCAAGGTGAAATCATGAATCCAGATTGACTCACCTGTTGACTTGCGGACTGTGTAAGGATATTCCCCAATGACTCGCAAACCTAAGTTTTCAATGATCGGTATCAAATCAGATAATGGCAGTGGTTGGTGCTGGTGAAACACTTTAAACCGTAGCCGGTTATCTACATCATCAATTGACTGATAAAAACTCATGGTCAGAGGATGACTGTCTGATAACGATTCACAGTGTTCCACATCCACAACAGCGGTTCTTGGTGAAAATGTTTCTCGATAACCGGCTTGAAAACCACTGCAATAGAGGTTCGCCAGGTGGTTACCTTCTACCTCACCTTTAGCCTCTAACAGAGTGTCTTTAAACTCATCTTCCCAAGAATAAGCCGCTTGAATAATTTCATTGGTAATGGTTTGCAGGTTGTAATCCAGTACATTTTCAGGGTTCAACCGAAGCGTAAAATGTACTCGAGCCAGCACCGACTCTGAAAAATAGGTGGTAAACTCAGAGTCAACTGTACCCAAACGCTGCTCTAAAATAGCCTGCATTTTCATCCGCAACTGGGTGCTGTATACATCTCTTGGTACATAGACCAAGCAAGAATAAAACAGGCAGTTTTTATCCTGACGAATAAAAACCCGAATCTGTCGTCTTTCCTGGATTTGCAAAATACCCATGGCTGTTTCAAACAGCTGGTTAAATTGCATTTGAAACAGCTCTTCTCGAGGAAACACCTCCAAAATCTGGGCTAATTCTTTGCCATGATGACTGGAAGGCTCTACGCCACTGCGATCAATCACCGCTTGGACTTTTTGTCGTAAAATAGGAATAAGCCTTGGGCTTTCAGAATAAACAGGAGATGTATATAGCCCCATAATACGAGCTTCACCTACTACCTCGCCAGCCTTATCGAATTGTTTAACCGCAATGTAGTCTGGGTAAGCTGGGCGATGCACACTCGAGCGCAAGCCTGACTTAGAAAAACTGATAATGTCTTTATTAGACAAAAAGTCACAATCGATATGGGCAGCAACCCGTTTCGATTTGAGCAAGCCCAATGCTGAGCTGGCAACGGCGACTGGTTTTTTACTTTTACCCTTACCTTTTACTTCAATTTCTTCATAGCCAAGGAAGGTGAAATTATTGCTTAACAGCCAGTTTAAAAAAGCTTGTTCTTCTTCTACTTGATCAGCGGGATGAGAACTTGCCAATTGATCGGTCAGTACTGCTACTTTATCACAGATTGCATGATGATCAGCCACCGCTAGCCTGACATCAGAGAGAACGCCATTCAGCTCGTCAGTTAATTCATCCAGCTCACGTTGATGCTCAAGTCGGTCAATTTCCAAATACATAACCGCTTCTTTAACCGTCGAGCCCTGCTGGTCAGACTGCAAGATCAGCTTAAAGCTTTCATCACGCACAGAATTAAGTACGGTATTTTGCAGGTAATGAATGGTAGTACCACGCCGATTCAGGCGCATTCGGATGGAGTCCACCAAAAAAGGCAGATCTTGGTGAATGATTTGAATAACCGTGTGAGTAGAGTGCCAGCCAAAATGCTCATAGTCAGGATTAATAATGGTAATTTTGGGCTGTTCAGGGTTGTGCTGTTGGATAAATTTCCAAAATGACAATGTACCGCCGACAATATCACTTTTACGAAACTTTAATAAATCTTCAAATCCAGCAATCGAAAAGAACTGGTGAGTAAATGCTGTGACTGCATCTACCTGGTTGGCCGGCACATGGGTTACCACGTCGGCCACTAGTTTTTTTAAATAATCAGTTTTGTTGTCGGCTGAAATATAGCCCATACCTTAAACTCCGCAGTATTGCCCAGTCTGACCCACACACTTTACAAGCGTAGACCAAGAGCTTAGCCATGACTTCATCAACCCAGGCCAGCTGAGCACTTATTATGCACTTGCAAATAGGCTGTAAATAAACTGACGGATTATAGATAAACGTCAGCAAGCAACTTAAGTCGTATTTTCCGAATAAGTCTAACAGCCTAGCGATAGGAATTGCTTACCTCAAAACAAAGCGCAGTAAAACAGAAAGTTGCAAATCAGAAAATTCCCTTTATCCTTGCGACCTAAAATAAATAGTGACTCCATAAAACTAATTAGCCTACTTGTTGACTAAACCCTTGTTAAAAGAGGGACAACAGGCTATTAGCGCAATAGTTTTACGGCGCCCTCAATGGTGTCCGTCACTTGACGCATGGTGGTAGAGAAGGAATATGACAACAGCAAAACAAGCAATTATTGCCCTACAAGAATATTTGTCTAGCCAGATTATTGGCCAACAGCGGTTAGTCGAACGACTGTTGATTGCCTTGTTAGCCGATGGTCATTTATTAGTCGAGGGGGCTCCCGGTTTAGCCAAAACCAAAGCCATTAAAGCCCTGTCTGATGGTTTGGAAGCTGATTTTCACCGTATTCAATTTACCCCTGATCTGTTGCCTGCTGATATTACCGGCACAGATATCTATCGCCCAGAAAATGGCAGTTTCGAATTTCAGCCTGGCCCGGTTTTCAATAACCTGGTGTTAGCGGATGAAATTAACCGTGCTCCCGCTAAAGTGCAATCAGCCCTGCTTGAAGCCATGGCAGAACGGCAAGTGAGTGTAGGCAAAACCAGTTACCCCCTACCTGACTTATTTTTGGTAATGGCAACTCAAAACCCCATTGAGCAAGAAGGCACTTACCCTTTACCTGAAGCACAGCTCGACCGCTTTTTAATGCATGTCATGATTGGCTACCCTTCTGCAGATGCTGAGCGAAAAATATTACAGCTAGCCCGTGGTGAAGCCATTGAGGCACCTACCCCGCCTGCCGAAGCCGTGACACAAGCGGATATCTTTGCCGCTCGCCAAGCTATTTTGGCGTTACACATGGCTGAGCCAGTTGAAGAGTATATTGTCCAACTGGTGTTAGCTAGCCGGGATGCCCGAGCCTATGATGATCAGCTAGCCAGCTGGCTCGAATATGGCGCCAGCCCTCGGGGGACCATTGCCTTGGATCGCTGTGCACGTGCTTACGCTTGGTTACAAGGTCGTGACTTTGTGACACCTGATGATGTTCAGGCCATTGCACACGATGTGCTACGCCACCGTTTAATCTTGACCTTTGAAGCCGAAGCTGAAGGGGTTAATGCCGACCAGGTGATTGACCGACTGATTCAAGTAGTACCAGCAAGCTAGTGACACGCCACAAAACGATGCAAATAATCAGTTTTGGTGTTCGAAATAAAATAACAGGGCATTCTTCAGGATTATGAGTGGTGCTTATACATCTATTAAAGAACTCATTCAGCTGCGGCTGGCGGCCAAAGATATTCAGCTATTTAACCCGAATAAAGTGCGTAGCAGTCTAGCAGGCCAATACCAGTCCAAACTTAAAGGCCGAGGTATCGATTTCGCTGAAGTGCGGGTTTATCAACCAGGAGACGATGTTCGCACCATTGATTGGCGAGTCACCGCCCGCACCCAGGTACCTCACACCAAATTATTTCAAGAAGAGCGAGAGCGCCCGGTGTTTTTACTGGTGGAGCAAAGCTTGCCATTATTTTTTGGTAGTCGGCAGGACTTTAAATCCGTCACTGCAGCGCAAGCCGCAGCCGTTTTTGCCTGGGCCTCTTTGCAACATGGTGATCGGGTGGGTGGCTTAGTCTTTAATCATCAACAGCAACATCACGAAATCAAACCCAGGCGCAGTAAAAAATCCGTACTGCAACTGTTGCATGGGGTAGCGGAAATGAACCAAGCGTTATCTTGGCAACAAACCGCTACCCTTCCCTCTTCAGACTATTTTTGTCACGCCTTAGGCCATAGCCGTCAATTGGTTAAGCCCGGCAGTGCGGTGATTTTAGTGGGCAATTTTTATCAATTACCCCCGCTGGCAGAGCAGCACCTTTATAAGCTGTCTCAACATAACGATGTATTTATTGTCAATATTACTGATCCACTAGAAGCGCAGTTACCCAAGCCCGGCGTTTATGCCGTTACTGATGGTCAACACCGGTTAACCGTTAATAGCCGTCATGCGCCTAGTCGGCAACGCTATCAACAACAGTGGCAAACCCAACAGCAGCAATTAGTCACTATGTGCCAACGTTACCGGATGCCTTTATTGCAGCTTTCAACGACCCAGCCCGCTATTTCGCAGTTAGTAGAAAAACTAGCCGGACAGTACAGGAGGCGACATGGATAAACCATCAGCCATCCCTGAAGCCGTATTAAAGCAGCTGGCACCCATCGTACAGCCAGAGCCTGTTAGCCTGTGGCCTTTGGCACCGGGCTGGTGGATGTTAGCGGCTCTGCTGCTTCTTATTATCGGTTGTGTCAGTTACTGGCTGTATCAACGTGCCATCCAGCGCCGCTACCGTAAACAAGCCCTTCAGTTGTTGGATAATTATTGGCAGCAATATCAACACCAACAAAATTTAACGGCATTTGTCGCTGCCTGTAATCAACTATTAAAACAGGTGGCAATGACCGCCTATGGTCGCAGCCAGGTTGCTGGACTAACGGGTGATCTATGGCACCAGTTTTTAGTGAGCCATCAGCCCAACCACCCAGTGCAACTACCGGATGGCTTTTTTGGCATTGGTCAATATCAACCCCAGCCGACTTGTCCGGCAGACAAACTCAAAGACTTTACTTATCGTTGGATCAATCATCATGTTTGAGTTTAACTGGCCTTGGGTATTGTTATTAGTGCCCCTACCCGCTTTAGTGTATTGGCTAACGCCGCCTGCCAAGCAGCAACAGGCAGCGATTCGCGTGCCTTTTTATCAAAGTTTGGCCAGTGCAACTGACGTACATCAGCAAAGCACCCAAGCTAACCGATTACAACAACTGTTGGTTATCTTCATCTGGTTATTGGTGTTAATGGCACTAGCCCAGCCCCGTTGGGTGGGCAAGCCTATTTCCTTACCCACCAGTAGCCGTGAGCTCATGTTGGCTGTGGACTTGTCCGGTAGTATGGAACACCAGGATTTAAAGCTGAAGGGTAAGCAGGTTGACCGGCTCACGGTGGTCAAAGCGGTATTACAAGATTTCATCGCCCGCCGTAAAGGGGATCGACTGGGACTGATTTTGTTTGGTAGTCAAGCCTATTTGCAAGCCCCCATGACCTACGACTTAAGCACAGTCACCACCCTGCTTGATGAAGCATTAATTGGTATGGCAGGTAAAAATACCGCTATTGGCGATGCCGTCGGGTTAGGCGTTAAACAACTACGTAAACGCCCAACGGATAGTCGAGTATTGATCCTATTAACCGATGGAGCCAATACCGCGGGTGAAGTCACCCCCATTCAAGCAGCCGAGCTGGCAGCCAAAGAAGGCATCAAAATTTATACCATTGGCGTGGGTGCTGATGAAATGATCTTACCTGGTGTTTTCGGCACCAGCTTTGGGGCAAGACGGGTCAACCCTTCCATTGACCTAGATGAAAAAACCCTTAAAGCCATGGCAGATAAAACCCAAGGCCAGTATTTTCGAGCCAAAAATAGTGAGGAGCTAAATAAAATCTATACCCTACTAGATGAGCTGGAACCAGTTTCCCAACAGGATCAAACCTTTCGCCCCAGCAAAAGCTTATATCACTGGCCTTTGGCAGCTGCGCTGTTACTTAGCTTCGGCCTGACCCTCAGTCGTCTCTGGCCCAGCCTTTCCAATCGTTTGACAGCCACTTCAACAAAACAACAATCTCATGCTGATGTGGCAAATTTACTTGGCAATGAATGAAGGTGCTAATGATGGAGCTTGCTGACTTTCACTTTATTCGCCCTTTCTGGCTACTACTGCTAGTCCCTGGCTGTCTGCTGGTTTGGGGGCTCTGGTATTACCAACCAAAACAGGGGCTGTGGGAGCAGGTGATTCCTGCCCACTTGCTGAAACACTTAATGACTGAGTCGGGCGCTGCCATGAAGCGCTGGCCACTAGCCTTATTGCTGCTAGCATGGCTACTGGCCACCCTTGCACTAGCAGGCCCCAGCTGGCAAAAAGTCACCTTACCCGTACAAAAGTCTGCCCAACCCTTAGTGATTGTGCTGGATATGTCACTGTCACTCTATGCTGATGATTTAAAACCCAACCGGCTAACCCGGGCGAAACGAAAATTACGTGACTTACTTAAGCAACGGCAGGAAGGTTTAACCGGCTTGGTGGCTTATGCAGGGGAAGCCTACACCATCGCCCCTTTAACGGATGACGGCCAAACCATTGCTAATTTAGTGAAAGCCCTCAGCCCAGAAATTATGCCAGTCACTGGCAGCCGTGCAGATCGAGGTATTAGCCAAGCACTTGAGCTACTTAATAATAGTGAAGCAGGCAGTGGCGATATTCTGTTAATGACTGATGGTTTAGAAAAAGAAACCCTGCAAACTATTCAACAACAGTTGAAAAATGCCCCCTACCAGCTATCTATTTTAGGAATTGGTACTAAGGAAGGTGCTCCTATTCGCGTCAATAATACCTTATTAAAAGATCAACGGGGTGCCATCGTTATCGCCAAACTGAACCGGAATCAACTGGCGGATTTAGCCCAGCAGTTTGGTGGTCGCTACAGTGATATCACCCTAACTGATAAGGATATCGAACGCCTGTTACCTGAGACAGATAACCTGGCTGACACCATGGAAGTGGAACAAACCTTCGATGAGTGGCATGACCAAGGTTATTGGTTGTTACTGCTGTTAGTGCCACTGGCTTTAATAGGATTCCGACGGGGCTGGTTAATGGCCGTGTTGTTGGTGCCCCTTGCCCTCCCAGAACCCGCCTCTGCTGGCTGGTGGCAAGACCTTTGGCAAACCCGCGATCAACAGGGGGCCAAAGCATTAGCCAATGGCGATACTGCCAGTGCCGCCGAGCTATTTACCAACCCAGGCTGGAAAGGCACCAGCCAATTCCAAAGCCAACAATATGAACAAGCGGCCCAGTCCTTTGCGCAGACAGGCGGCGCAGAAGGCTTTTACAACCAGGGCAACGCATTAGCTTATGCAGGTAAAATAGATGAAGCCATTAGCGCCTATGAGCAAGCCCTTAAGCTCAACCCCGACTTTGAAAAAGCTCAACAGAACAAAAAAATTCTGGAAGACTTGAAAAAACAACAGCAACAGCAGCAAAACCAACAGCAATCGAACCAAAATCAAAACAACCAAGATCAGAACAACCAGGGTCAGTCCAGCCAGGACAATCAACAACAGGAAAACAACCAGCAGCAAAACAGTGCTCAAAACAATAATCAGCAAGGTGAAAATCAGCAGGATCAAAGCCAGTCGGACTCACAACAAGGTCAACCGTCTTCAGATCAGCAAAACCAACAGGCACAGCAAAATAGCCAAGCAACTCAAGGCGGTCAGCAAGATCAGGATGACCAAGTGACAGAGTCCAGTAGCCAAAAGACAGAACAAGCAGTTGAAAAGGATGCACAAGACCAAGACAAGCCGTCATCAGAGGCAAGCCAACTCAGCCAGCAATCGGCTGATGAGGCAGAACAACAGGATACACAACAGCAGGCCCAGCAGCTGGTGGACAGTGATGCCAATAGCCTGGAAAAACAACAAGTAGAAGGCTGGTTAAGGCGAATCCCTGATGACCCCAGTGGTCTATTAAGAAGAAAACTACTCTATCAACAGCGTTTAAAACAATTTCAACAGCAACAATCGGATAGTGAAATCAAATGGTAACTCGAAAAAGATCAGCGCTAATCTGGCTGACAACGTTACTGATGGGTTGGTCAGTAATCTGCCATGCAAAGTTTACCGCCTCTGTGGACAGGACCATTATTAATCAGAATGAAACGGTTGAACTCACCCTACGCAGTGATAAACAGGAGTTTGGTGCTGAACCCGACCTATCACCTTTGCATGAATTATTCACGGTATTAGGACGCAGCCAGCGTAGCCAATATCAATCGGTTAATGGCAAAACCCAGTCCTGGACTGACTGGATTATTACCTTAAGACCCAAACAAAGTGGCTATGTGGTGATTCCCCCAATCAGCTTGCGAGGGGAAAAAACCAAGCCTATTACCTTAGATGTGAAACCAGCAGGATCAAACCAACAATTATCAGGTAAAAATGTTTCACCTGTTTTTATCGAAGCCAGCCTGGATAAAGAGAAGGTTTTTGTTCAGGAACAAGCGGTGCTTACTATCCTTATTTATCATTCTGTTCCACTGTACGACGATAGTCGGATAACCCCCTTAACCATTCCCAGTGTTATTAGTCAGCAATTAGGGGAAGTCAAAAATTATGAAACCATTATCAATGGCCAGCGTTATGGGGTATTTGAGCTGAAGTATGCTATTTTTCCTCAAGAAAGTGGTGAAATATTAATTCCAGCCCTTAAATTTACCAGTACGGTTGCTTCACAAAGTCGAAGAAATTCACCATTTAATATGTTTCCTCGCCAGATAGGTACGCCTGTTGAAGAATATTCACCAGAAATTAAATTAACCGTAAAAGCCCCTCCCGCCTCAGCTAAAGGTCATTGGCTACCAGCCCAAAAACTGACACTCACTGAAAATTGGAGTACAGACACCAGCCAACTTAAAGTGGGAGACTCTGTTACTCGAACCATTGAAATTAAAGCCGAGGGATTAACCGCTGCTCAATTACCTCCACTAACAACCCCTGAATTAAATGGGGTAAAACTGTACCCTGATAAATCACAAACCAAGGATATCCCAACTGACCAGGGTATTATTGGCCAACGAATAGAATCCATTGCATTGGTACCTACCCAAGCAGGTACTATCGAGTTACCCGAAATTCGCTATCGCTGGTTTAATACCACTAGCCAAACCATAGAAGAAGCAGTTTTACCAGCCAAGCAAATTACCGTAGCCCCTGTTGCAACCAGCCAGGCCCAACCAACAGCACCTTCAGCGCCAGCTACTGCACCCACGCCTTCTGTCGTGGCTACCCAGCCAGAAATAAACACCACATTGACGAAACCATCCCCTCTATCCAGTGGGGTTTGGCCATGGTTTACCCTGTTATTTGCGACACTTTGGCTAATTACCCTTGGCCTGTGGTGGCAGCAACGACAGCAACAACCCAAAACCGCTAATACACTTTCAAATACACCAGCAGTGGAAAACGCTTCAACCCAAAAACTATTTAATGGTTTAATGAATAGTTGTGACCAACAAAATTTAACCGAAATTAGACGACTGTTTGTTCAGTGGAGCCAGCAAGCGCTGGATAATCCCCAAATCCAAAATTTGCAAAAAACTGATGAGTGCTGGCAAAACCCTGCTCTCAGTGCCTACTTGCAAGCATTGGATAACCAATTATATGGCAACCAATCCCTACCGTTTGACTGTGCAGCCTTTAAACAACAAATCAAGCAATTAAAACCGACTAAACAGGCTAAACCAGCAAAACATAGTTTAATGCCTCTGTATCCCAGCCTATCTAACTAGGGCCTGTTAACAGGCCCCAGCTCAGAGAAACAACCAAGATCAGGGTGCTACTTGCACCCTTGCCACTGCTGCTGAATCGCCTGAATATCTTCAGGAAATAAGTCTTTACTTTGAGTAATCTGCTGGTTAATTGATTCTACTAGTTCCTGGTAACCCAGCCATTGCTTTGAAAATAGAATATGACTGATTGAGTATGTTACAGGCGTAGGATGATAAGTGATTTTTGCTTGTTGCTGCTGAGTTAAGGCTCTCCTCATCAATGACTGACCATTATCTCGGGTCATTAATGCTAGCTGAATGCGTCCCCTGAGCAGCAGCCGGAACATCAATACATCAATTCTGACTTGATGGAGGTAAATACGGTCTTGAGCAACCACTTGATGAAAGTCATCACCATAAAAATAGCTGGCAGTCACCCCTATCGGCTCCCAGGCTTTCAATTGGGAATAACGATCCCAATTAAAGGGCGTATCAGCTAAATGAAAAAAAACATAGGGGTCATTAAAAATAGGCAACGTAAAACTAAAATATTTTGCCCGTTCTGAGTTACACCGCCAGGAGGGCGTACCATGATGTCTTCCTGCTTTTGCAGTATTAAAGGCTGCTTTCCAGTCATCATACCAAACATATTCAACCTCTAATCCAACCTGCTTGAATAATTGATTAATTATCTTGGCATGCTCACCATCGGCAGGATGCGTCTTATAATAGTAAGGTGGCCAGTCTGCTACAGATAAACGAATTTTCTCAGCCAGCCCAGGTCGACTGATGATTAGCATGGTACTTATTATTACGTTTAAAAAAGCAAGCAAACGGCATATTAACTGTTGCATATCAGTGAAACCACTACTCGCCCGTCTTACACATAGCTGAATATATACTCTTCTCGAATGATTTTTAGGGTTTGTTGTCGTCACTCTTCACCCTATTCATTTATAAAAACATAAACTCATAGGGCTTCATCGCTTGACGGCCGCCCCTAAAAACCATTCGCTTTGACTATAGCGTAGTTTTCATTTTTTAACTGCTCTACACCTGATATTTCACTTGTTAATACTTCTGATATACTGACTACACTAGGGCCTGGTAACGACATAAGCGGTATAAACGTATAAACCCAAGCCATCTAGTGTATATTAGCGACATAGCAGGATAGACAACTCTACTATTCGAGGAAGCAATGAAACTATCCAATTTTGGAGAAAAATTTACCGGCCAAACGGGCATTCAATCTTTAATGAGTGACTTAGGCAATGCCCTTGCCAGTGATCAGCCCTTGATAATGATGGGGGGCGGCAATCCTGCCCATATCCCTGAGGTAGAGGAAGTGTTTAAAGCCCGGCTACGTCGGATTGTTGATAATCATAGCGAATTTGTCCGATTCATCGGCACCTATGATCCTCCTCAAGGCGAGAAAGAATTTATTGATGCTCTGGTTAAGTTGTTAAACAGCCAGTTTGGCTGGGGCTTAACCACCCGCAACATTGCCTTGACCAACGGCAGCCAATCTGCCTTTTTTATGTTATTTAATATGTTTGCTGGTCAGTATCAGGACGGCAGCCAAAAGCAAATTTTGTTTCCTTTAGCACCCGAGTATATCGGTTATGCTGATGCGGGTTTAAGCGAGCATTTTTTTACAGCTAACCGCCCTTCCATTGAGTTAATCGACCAGCATACCTTCAAATACCATGTCGACTTTACTAATTTACAGGTTACTGACAACACTGGTGCTATTTGTGTATCACGCCCTACCAACCCGACAGGTAATGTATTAACCGATCAAGAAATAGAGCATCTGGATAAACTAGCCAAGCAACACGACATTCCCTTATTTATTGATGGCGCTTACGGTACCCCCTTCCCTAACCTGATTTTTACCGAAGCTACCCCTTATTGGAATGACAATATTATTCTGTGCTTAAGCCTATCGAAACTTGGCTTACCCGCTTGTCGAACCGGTATCGTGATTGCCAATGAATCGGTAATCGAATCAGTCACTAAAATCAATGCTATTTTGAGCTTAGCTACTAACAGTACTGGCAGTTTATTAACCATGGATATGGTCAAAGACAGCAGCATTTTGACCATGAGTAATGAAATTATTAAACCGTTTTATCAAACGAAAGTTGAAAAAGCGGTAAATACTATCCACCAGGCTCTTGATGGTTACGACTACTATATCCATAAACCCGAAGGTGCTATGTTTTTATGGTTATGGTTTAAAGACCTCCCTATCACCAGCCTAGAACTTTACGAACGATTAAAAGATAAAGGGGTTATTGTGGTATCAGGCCATTATTTTTTCCCAGGTATCAATGATAATGACTGGCGCCATCAACAAGAGTGTATTCGCATTACTTATTCACAAGATGATGAAAAAGTTGCTAACGGTTTGAAGATTATTGCCGAGGAAGTGAAAAAAGCCTATCAGGAAGGTTAAATATTTTTAGGCATAAAATAAGGTTGCTTTGCAGTGCATTGAGATCACCCCTGCTAATCAGCCGCATAAGCTCCTAATCAGCAAGTATAGCTTTCATCTGAGGGTCATTCTGTAATGTTTGAATAGCGGTCATTGCTTTAGGAATATTAACAATAGAATTGGATAAATCATTTCCTGTACTAGAGATAACTTTTCCTTTGCGGATTGAGCACACCTTACTTCCTTTGTTCTATCCGCAATTGCCCTAAGCTAGGCGTATTCATTAAATAAACCTCACCATTGAGTGAATTAACATATCCAAAAATTATAGTTCCATCTACCAACTCAATGGTTTCAGAAAATGTTGTTACACTGAGAAATAATTCACCTGATAATATAATAGTTTTAAGTATGGAAAGCATCATTTATTCTAAAGTCACCCAACGTATTAGAAATATGGCGGATTCAACTAATAAGTGCAACTCCGCCTTTTAATTTCCCTACTGATGCGATGTCCTGGCAAGAGATCGATTTATCATCTCTTCAGGTGTTTTATATCCAAGTGTTTTACGGGGTCTATTGTTAAGCTTATAAACCACCGCGTCAATTTGTTTTTGGGTAATATTTTTTAAATTAGTATTCTTCGGAAAATATTGCCTTAGTAAACCGTTAGTATTCTCGTTTACACCCCGCTCCCATGAGTGGTAAGGATGAGCAAAATACACTTTGGTCTGTAGCTGTTTAGCTATTTCTTCATGGAACGCAAACTCTTTTCCATTATCTGCTGTTATCGTATGTACACGTTCTTTAAATGGCATTAACAGGTCAATTGCCGCTTTTATTACAACGGTTGCTTGCTTACTTTCTACTTGAGCAACCAGTGTGTAAAGTGTTTTTCTTTCAACAAGAGTAACCAATACCCCCTGATGCCCTTTACCAATCACAGTGTCAATTTCCCAGTCACCCACACGGGTTTTAGCATCCACTATCGCAGGTCTTTCATCAATACTTATCCGGTTTTTGATTTGGCCTCGACTATTTTTACTATGGCAACGTTTGGTGTATTTTTTACCTTGCCGTCTCAGGTGTTTATACAGATCTCCACCCTGAGCCTTCTCGTCCCATATATGCAGATAAATCCTCTCATGGCTCAGCTGTAGATTATGCTCATCCAATAGCCAACCTGATACTTGCTCCGGGCTCCACTCTTCGCGAATTTTTGTTTCAATTAAATGGATAAGCTCTGGTGTCATTTTAACTGCTTTAAAAGCCATCTGACGGCGTTCCATTGCTTTTTCATGGGCTTGTTTGGGGCGATAACCTCGTAAGCCTTTGTTACGATTTATCTCTCTGGAAATACTACTTTTACTGCGTCCTAGCTGTTCAGCGATAGCTGAGCGGCTAAAACCTGCTGCCAAATAAGCTGAAATTTGATATCGTTCTTCTAGGGTTATCTGCTTGTAGGTCTCGGCCATTAGCAACTCCAATCTTGGCGGAAAAGAGAAGCGGCCTAGTATAGCAGATAGCCCCTCTCATCCGCGATGTTGTTGAGTTGCACTTATTAGTTGAATCCGCCTA
Source organism: Spartinivicinus poritis (assembly GCF_028858535.1). Taxonomy (NCBI): domain Bacteria; kingdom Pseudomonadati; phylum Pseudomonadota; class Gammaproteobacteria; order Oceanospirillales; family Zooshikellaceae; genus Spartinivicinus; species Spartinivicinus poritis. The sequence continues at coordinate 11,328 of NZ_JAPMOU010000020.1, read as the reverse complement.
TCATGTAAAAAGCCTATAAATATGTCGAACCTATTAAAGAACAGCCTTTTATCTATTTACTTGCTCCCATCAATCCCCATTTGCAACGACTTGATATTATTTATTAATAAACGATTAGGATAGTGATCTTGGTATTGTATATGTTCGCTAATTTCAGCCAAAAGTTTCCTGTTTAGCCAACATAATGCTGTGTGGTGATTTTCGGTATCTTCAGATATCTCAAGTAAGTACATACTCATATCCAACAAAATACTTGCACATGCCATACTTTCTGCACTATTCAACTTCCCTACTCTTTTTTCTTCTATTTGAGTAACAAAGTAACTATTTAAAAAGTTAAGAACAGCTTTCACATCATTATTTTGTAGTTTTTTCATTGGCTGTAGCTCCATATATAATTCTCACCAGGCGATTGAAAGCTCTTAACTAAAGGGTACCTCTCAATAATTGTATTTATCTACATTTACACTTGAGGCTGCTTTACATAATTCATTCTGCTTAGACTACGTACATTAGTCTAAATTAATGGGTAAAAGTTCATTTGTTAGTATATACTTAATTAAATGAATTGACTTTTCCCCGTCAATTTTTGGATTTTAAAGCAATAAAAAAGGAATTATCATGTCAGTAATCAATAAAAGAGAGTTAAAGTATATATATCATTGGAAAACAAAATCCAACGATTCTAGACTAAAAGGAAGTTTAGGTGTGAATTTATTTAATAAACATGAAGGTTATGAAGTCTTAAGCCTGATCAATAAGATTGCCAAATCAGAAAACTACTCAAAAGATGATGCTTTAGTGATTGAAAAACTAATCAATAGAAACTTTCATGCTAACAACGTATCTCAATCAAAGGTTTACCACTGGATTAAAGAAGAAATGGAAAAATTGGACAATGATAAATAGAACTTTTATCTCGCAACATACTCCTTTTAATTAGTAGTTAAAGCTTATAGCTTCTTAACCAAGTTACTCCTATTTGCTATTCCATCTGATTTAAAACAGTTGAACAAGCATAAATTTGCTTATTAGATTATATACCCAAGTACTGAGAAATAATGGCATGTGGTACCTGCTAAAACAAACAAATGCCAGATGAAGTGGCCATACTTTAGGCGCGAGTCTGTGGCAAAAAAAATGACTCCTACTGTATAGCACAAGCCCCCAGCAATCAGCCAAAATAAACCAGTAGGTGTCATTGTATCAAGCAAAGGATCAAGGGCGATAACAATAATCCACCCCATCAATAAATAAAGACTTGTAAAAATAATAGGATGAGGAGCTTTCTCCAATATCTTAAGGACTACTCCTACTACAGCAAGTCCCCAAATGACTCCGAATAGCGTCCACCCCCATGTGCCACGTAGTATACCAAGGACAAAAGGCGTGTATGTGCCTGCAATAAGAAGAAAGATGGCTGAGTGTTCGATAAGCCGAAAAACGCGCTTAGCCTTACCCATGGGCAGTGAATGATAAAGTGTAGATGATAGGTAAAGTAGTATAACTGTCGAAAGAAAGATGCTGACACCAACAATAATACTAGCATCGCCATATTCTACTGAATGGAAAATAAGAAATGGGGTTCCAATCAATGCCGCAATCAAACCGATTCCATGACTGATGCTGTTTGCAATTTCTTCTCCTTGAGATTGTGGACGACTGGAGGTTGTAAAGAACATGCAGATAGCACCTAATCGATCTAATCAATGGGCAATTAAGGAAGGTGGGCATGGTACTATGTTAAGTTAAAACCTTACTAAATTAGTAATCCATTGAATTATTTAGTTTATTTTTTCCAAAAACAGCCCATAAGCTCAACAGTGAGATTCCTAATATTGCAGAAAATAATGAGGCTGAAAAAATCCCTAGTTTGGCAGAATTAATTAGGGTTGGGCTAAAAGCTAAATTGGCAATAAATAGCGCCATTGTAAAACCAATGCCTGCCAAAAAACCTCCCGCCAGTAACAATAACCAACTTAAGTTTGCTGGGCGTAAAGCTATACCTGTTAATACTGCTATCCAACTGAAGATAAATACTCCAATCGGTTTACCTAGTGTAAACCCCAAAAAAACAGCTATGGTAATGGAGTTTCCAAAATCTGTGATATTGATTAATACTCCAGCATTAGCAAAAGCAAAAAGTGGCATAATAACGAATCCAACCCATGGGTGTAACAACGTTTCCAATCGCTCGACTGGTGACAGTGCTTCACGTGCTGCAGCCTCAGCTGTTCGTAATGCCATTCGATGAGTCGTAGCGTTTTTTTTGTGATTAGCTTCTGGCATCACTCCCACACTGTCTAATATGGTATGTAGATGTTTGTCAGTTACCCATTTAACGGTTGGTGTCATCAAGCCAAGGATGATACCAGTAATTGTTGCATGCACTCCGGATGCGTCAATTATGAGCCAAATTATCCCCCCTATTAGAAAATAGAGAGTTATACTTCGAATACCAAGCAATGCCATGACTCTTACAATAACAACGCCGATAGCAGATAAGGCAAGGATTTCCCAATGAATGCGACTACCATAACCAATGCTTACAACTAAGATAGCGCCAATATCATCAACAATGGCTACTGACAGCATAAATATTCGTAAACTCTGGGGAATGCGAGACCCTAGTAATGCCAGACACCCAATAACAAACGCAGTATCCGTTGCCATCACGGTACCCCAGCCATTCTGCCCTGGCTGACCCAGTTGCAGCATTAAATAAATGGTAGCTGGTACTAGCATACCCCCCCAGAGCCGCCGCAATTGGTAAGGCTGCCATACGTGGGTTCCGTAGCTCACCAAGCACCATCTCCCGTTTAAGTTCTAGAGCAATAAGGAAAAAAAACAAGGTCATTAATGCTTCATTGATCCATTCACGTAGTGAGCGACTGAATTCTAGCGAACCAATATAAATACCTATCGGAATTTCCCATATAGCCATAAAAATATGGCTCCAAGAAGAATTGGAGAGTACGAGTGCCACAATGGTAAATAATAAAAGTATCCAGCCCACAGCTGCTTCAATGCGCAAAAACCGCTTTACGGGCCTGGCTAACCAGTCAATGAGTTCTTTGGGAAGTTGAGTTGGATGCCCTCTATCATTAAACTGGTTATCGCTTTTCATATTTTTTATATCAGACAATCATTCGAAAAAATAACTTCAAGATAAAAGTAAATTAAAAGACTCTCTTAAGGGCACCTCTAATACTTTTATTCGGTACAGTATTATTCTTTAATGTTTGCACTTACGTTATTATCAGGACTCATACCTTTTAGAAACTTGAATAGATCACTGTCAGTGGATAAAACGAGGGTTGTATTTTTGGCAATAATAGACTTATAGGATTGCATCGTGCGCGTAAATTCGTAAAAAGCAATAGCTTCAGGGCTCCGGTTATACGCACTTGAATAAATTTCAGTTGCTTTGGCATCAGCTAATCCACGAATTTGTTCAACTTGGTGATAGGCTTCAGATTGGATTTTGTTCAGATCACGTACGCGATTACCACGGATTCTAGCTGCTTCACCATTGCCTTCTGATAGAAAGCGTTCAGCAATTTGACGGCGCTCACTTATCATTCGGTCATAAATTTTGGGGCGTACACTAGCATTATAATTAATTCGTTTAAACCGTATATCGAGCAGTTCAATACCAAATACATGTACTTTTTCAGCAGCGGCTTTAAAAATTTCCTCTTCAACTAATTTCCGACCTTTGTGGATTGGCACCAACGCACCTAATTTCTGTTCCCGCTCTGTTTCAGTCAGCAATTCATCACGTAGTGGTTCGCGATTTTTGGTGGTACGAATAATCTCAATTAATTCATGCTTTGCCACAGCGTTTCGTGTTTCACTGCCTAATATATCATCCAAACGGGATTGGGCACTGCGTTCATCGCGTAGCCGCAAAAAATACTGTAAGGGGGCAGTAATTCGCCATCGAGCATATAGGTCAACTGAAATATAAAGCTTATCTTTGGTTGGCATATCTGATGGTGTTCCATCCCACTCCAGTACTCGTTTATCAATCGGATTGACATCTTGAATAAAAGGAAGCTTAAACTTGAGTCCAGCATCGGTTACAGGTAAGCCTACTGGTTTGCCAAACTGGGTGATAATCACTTGCTCAACTTCGCTCACAGTGTAAATAGAACTCTTTACCACATAAATAACAATAAAAAAGATCGCTAAAAATACAAGCTGCTTAAAACCATTCATGGTTGACTTCTCTTATAAGCATTAAGATTTAATAGTGGCAAAATATTCTTTGCTTGCTCATCCATAATAATTTTAGAGCGGATACTTGGCATGATTTCCTGCATGGTTTCAATATAGATACGACGTTGCGTCACTTCCGGCGCTTTAAGGTATTCCGCTAACAACGCATTGAATCGAGCTACATCACCTTTAGCCTCATTAATCCGTTTAAGTCGATATCCATCAGCCTCACGAATTCGTTGGTCTTTCTCCCCCTCAGCTAGAGGAATGACCTTATTGTAATCTCGTCGTGCTTCATTAATAAGTTTTTCTTTTTCTTGTTGAGCCTGATTGACCTCATTAAATGACTCCTGTACCGCTTGGGGAGGATTGATATTTTTCAACTGAACTTGGTCAATACTAATGCCCATTACATACTTAGTTGATAATGCTTGCATCTTAGTTAATGCTTCTATTTCGATTTCCTGTCGACCAATAGTAATAACTTCATCGACGGTGCGATCACCAACCACTTCGCGCATAACCGACTCAGAAACATATCGAAGCGTTTCACTTGGCTCACGCACTTCAAATAAGAATTTAACTGGATCAGAGATGCGATACTGAACAACCCATTCCACTAACGCAGCGTTCAGATCACCTGTTACCATCTGCGTTTCTCGCTTTTCCTCATTAGGACGAGGGCTCTGGTATGGGTCATTAGCACCGGGCGTTGTAAAACCAAATTCCTGCTTCAACTGCCGTTTAACGGGAACAATTGTTGCCTTGTCGATACCCATCGGTAGTTTAAAATGCAATCCAGGCGGTACATTTTTTAAATACTGACCAAACCGCTGGACAACAGCAACAGAGTCGCTTGGCACGGTATAATAGGCTGTCCAAATAACCAGTCCTACAAGCCCAATGACAGCTAAGATGATAGCGCCATAGGGAACACCATTTGCTATCAACTGACGGGTCCAGTTCTGCCTGTGTTGGATGAGTTTATTAGTATGAGTGTGGCCTTTATTTTGCCAAGGGTCACCTGTGTCGCTTCCGCCATTGTTTGATGCCATCGCTGTATTGACCTACTTGTTGAGGAAGGAATCTTTTTGTAGTGACTCTGAACACTTTCAACAAACTAAACTACTTTCTATCTTAATAGAATAGTGTATGCACTTTAATTAGAAACAATCCTAGCGAAAAAAGTTAATAAAGGATGATTACACCGCTGAATGGAGGGGATAATAATGATTCAAACGTCGTCAAATATCACCAATTCAAGTGACACCTTTGAGCTACCTGAACACAGTGCAGACATTCGTGTAGGACGTGATTTAATAGCAGCAACCGTGCCTTTTGCTAAAGAGTCAAGAGTGAAAAGCTGGTGGCATGTAGGGGTGACATTAAGCTTGATGATTATTGTATTAGCTTTCGCTGGTGCAGCTCCTTGGTGGCCACTGCAATTAATGCTGTCAATATTGGGCGCCATGTTAATGGTGCGAACCTTCATTACCTATCATGACTACATGCATGGTTCAATCCTTCAAAACTCACGAGCTGCTTGGATAATATTTCACATATATGCGGCTTTTGCACTGACACCTCCCAGTTCCTGGAAAGAAAGCCACAATTTTCATCATGGCCATGTGGGTAAGTTTAGTGCTGTAAGCATTGGCACGTTTCCAGTGATCACGACAAAAATGTGGCATGCCGCTTCATTTATTGAACGTGCTCGTTACCGTATAGAACGCCACCCATTCACGGTTATGTTTGGCTACTTGACGATTTTTGCATTTAGCATTTGTTTATTGCCGTTATTTCTTAACCCATTAAAACATTGGGATTCCCTGTTATCAATTATTGCTCATGGTGGCCTGATTACTGTGTTATGGGTATTTGGCGGTGCTGATATGGCATTTTTTGTTGTTTTATTACCGATGACTATTGCTTGCGCACTGGGATCATATCTTTTTTTTGCACAGCATAGCTTTAAACGTATGAATATTATTTCACCAGAAGCTTGGACGTTTTACCGGGCTGCTTTGGAATCATCAAGTTATATGCGACTTAACAAGGTCATGCAATGGTTTACAGGAAATATTGGCTATCACCATATTCATCACCTTAATGTGCACATCCCATTTTATCGATTACCTGAAGCGATGGCTGCAATTCCTGAACTACAATCACCAGTAACTACTACACTTGCATTACGAGATGTTATTAATTGTTTTAAATCCAGTTTGTGGGATGAAGAACTACAACACATGGTAACTTATCGCGAAGCAAAGAAATTTTCATCAGTGTAAATTCAGAGCACCTTTTATACAACCTTGCCAATTATTCTGAATTTCCTGCAAACCAGGTTCGAACATTGTTGAGTTCTTTTTTATTTGCTGGTTAATTTTATCAACTATCCTACTATTATCTCGGTTCTTTTTTGAAAAAATTATATGATAAATGGCATTAACGACAGGTTTTGGGTGATAGGTAATGTATTGCTGTTGCTCGCGAGATAACTGGCTTTTCATTAAAAACAAACCATTATCACGACTAAATAGCCCAAGCTTAATTCTTTCTTTTAATAGCAGCTTCAACATTAATTTATCAACCCTGACATGATGTAATTGTATTTGATATTGCCCTACTGCTTTATTAAAGTTTTTTCCATAATCATAACCTGCCGTCACACCTATCGGTTCCCACTCTTTTAACTGGGCTAGTGATTCCCAAGTAAAAGGCGTGTCAATTAGATGAAAGAAGACATATGGGTCATAAAGGTTGGGGGCGGTATAGTAAAAAAAGGCTGCTCGTTCCGCCGTACAACGCCAAGAAGGCGTAGCGTGATGCCTACCCGCTTTGACTGTATTAAACGCTGCCTTCCAATCATCATACCAAACAAATTTCACCTTAAACCCAGCCAGCTCAATCAGCCTAATGACCGGTTGAGCGTGCCCCCCATAAGTTGGTTTTTCTTTATAGTAATGGGGAGGCCAGTCAGCAACAGCCACACTGATTGTTTCGGCTAAACCGTTGGTGTTTTTAAAAAATAAACAAGCTACAACGAGCTTTAACATGCCAAACCAAAATTTTTTCAGTTGCCTAAGTTGACTCATTCATTGCTCTCAATGAATTGCAGTGGTTCCCAACAGCTTAGATGGCTCTTATTCCCATCTCAAACTTTCGCAATTAATCAGACATACCAAGTAATTAAAGACATCGCTAATAATTTTTACCCGTGCTTTTAGATCACAATGATCTAAAAGCGTACTTGCAAGACTCCCTCGCCACCTGATGGATGCCGTTAAATGCATAATGCCTTTGATCCACATGAACAAGCGACCAACCTCAATGCCAAAATTATTGCAGGGCTTGAGCGCTTATCTACTGTGTTTCGGGCCGTTATTCAGCAACAGGCAAAAGCTAACAAGCTAACCCCATTACAAACACAACTTTTGTTGTTTATTGCCAGCCATCGGGAACACTTATGTACAGTGACCCGCTTGGCTGAAGAATTTGTCGTTACTAAAGCCACTGTTAGTGATTCAATCCGAGTCCTAGTTGAAAAAGGCTACCTCACCAAACAGGCAAAAGCAGATCCACGCACTTTTTCCTTAGGGATTACCCCTAAAGGTAGCGACACTATTTCAGCTACAGCAATTAACTCAGCTGTTTGAACCGGTTTTAGCCACTTTAACCCAAGCTGAGCAGCAAACCACTTGGCAAGTGCTTATCCAATTAATTGCCTGCTTTCAAGCGCAAGGCATGATCCCCACCCGCATGTGCATGACTTGCCAGCACTTTGAAAAAAATAAACAAGGCGCTTACTGTCATCTATTAAACAGCCCCTTAGCGATTAGTGATTTCAGAATAGACTGTCCTGAGCATGAACCAATAAAGTAGTGTCTATAAAATCACACATTGCAAAACACTATACATAATACAATTTATACTGGCTAAGTATTTCTCATCAAAGTAAATAAGAGTTAATTATGTCGCTAAATAACATTCAAAAAAGCCAGCAATATGCTGGCTTTACCATAACTCACACTAAATATCGCTCTATACCCAAGTTATAGACTCGCTAATTTTTCTTTTACAGTATTAAGAATTACGTTGATTGTATTACTCTGCTTTTGTAATTGTTGATACTGATCTTTGTAAATTGCCTGTAAATCTTTAGAAGTCAAATACGCTGGATGATGTACTTCTGCAATCGTTGCATAATGAAATTGGTTGCCCTCTTTACTCACATTTAGTTGATAAAGATGCATGGCTAAGCCTGTGGGTTTGATCCCCCCCATTAACTGGTAAAGCTGGCTCAGTTTTGGTGAAGCCGCTATCTCACCAAAGTAAGTATGCTGTTTATTGATTTTCCAGCCACTCTTTTTAAAAGTAGCACCAATCGACCCACCTGCCACGATCTGTTGATGTTCCTGTTTAAATGCTGGGGCAACCATTTCTGGGTATACAACCACTGCTAAGGTACGGGTTGTCTGTTTATTATCTGATTCACTATATAGGTTAGAAACTCTTATTTTTTCACCATTCTGAACAACCTTTATTCCATAGCTACCAAATTTAAGTGTAATCCTTTCACTATTTAACAGTGGCCGAAGTGTTTCTGCGTTAATGGCAGGAGAGGCTTGTGTGTTAGCTTGCGCAATCCCTAACTTGGCAGCTAATAAACCACTTGCTAGTAACAAACCCACGGCAACTCGGTGAAGCTTCATCATAATACTTCCATCCTGCAAAGCTAAAAAGTTTAATCAGAGTAACGCGCTTTAATAGAATTACCGGACATGATACACAACATCAGCACACTATCCAACTTAGCAGTTTAGTCCAAGTGAGCGATGTTAAAAGTGGGGATTGATTGTAAGTAGAGTGTGGTGGACTTTTAGCGCTAACCCTAAAAGCCCACCACGGTGAGTAAAGAATACCTATAAAGTAGACAACAAAAAATAGTCTACATTAGTCTTGAGAGGCGTTTAATTGGTTAGCATAGGCTTCAAAGTTATATTCTCTTCCTAAGAAATCTTGAACCAACCTTGCCGCTGGTTTAGCGCCACCTTGACTCAGTACTTTTTCTCTATACTCTGCCGCCACTTGCGTGTTAGTTAAGCCCTCAGCCTTAAACTTGGTGAGCATGTCAGCCGCAATTGCTTTAGACCATTGGTAGGTATAATACATTGCAGAATACCCATTTAAATGGCCAAACCAAGTATACAAGTGAGTACCATCAATATACCCGTAAGGAGAATATTTATTCGCAAGCGTCTGATTAAGCTGCGCAATATTGTAGTCTGCTGGGTTTTGATTGTATAAATTTAATGATAAAGCACCATAATATAACTGTTGCATTGTATCCATACCAAGCTTAAAACTTCTGGCCTGGTTCATTTTAGCAACAAGCGTATCTGGAATGATTTCATCTTGCTCATTCTTAGCAAACGTTTGTAATACGTCTTTATCCCAAATCCACTCTTCCAGCATTTGTGATGGTGCTTCAGCAAAATCCCTTTCTGTTTTGATACCTGAAATACCTGCCCATTGGTGCTCACCACTAAATAAGGTATGGATCAAGTGACCAAACTCATGGAAAAATGTTCTGACTTGACTATGCAGCATTAATGCTTTGCCATCCTTTGGGAAGTTACAAACCAGCACCGCTTCAGGCACTTGCTGACCTGTTATACCTGTTTTATAAGGAAATTGAGCAGCATGCTTATACTTACCGTCACGCGGATGCATATCGAGGAAAAAGCGACCAATTAACTTTTCCCCATCATACATTTCATAAGCTTCAACAGAATCATGCCAAGTGGCCACCCCTTCTCTCCGCTGGATACGCACTTGAAATAAATCTTGTACTATTTTAAATAATCCATCACGTACTTTGGGGTAGCTAAAATATTCGCGTACTTGTTTAGAGTCTAAATTAAACTCAGTCGTTTTTATTTTATCTGCTAAGTAAGTATCTTGCCATGGATTAACTTTCTCTGCATCACTATCCGTTTTCTGCAGAAACGCCAGCATTTTTTGATAGTCTTTCTCTTTACCCGGTTTAGCTAATTTGGCAACATCCTCAACTAGCTTAGTTACCCGAGTAGGATTGCCTGCCATCTTATCAGAGGTGATATATTCAGCAAAACTCTCATAACCCAATAGTTGAGCTAACTCATGACGTTTTTGCACCAACTGCGTTAATACCGCAACATTGGCAGGGTATCCTCGCTGATTATATTTTAAAAACAGCTGTTTACGTAAGTCATCACTTTCCGCATACCTCATAAATGGCTTATAGTCAGTGTATTGGGTTGTGACTCTAATTTTTCCATCATCGCCCGGTTGATGACTATCAATATAGTCCTGAGGTAGCCCTTGCAACTGATCAACTGAGTCCAATAATAAAACTTTTACATCTTCACGAATATTTTTATTAAATTGTAAACCTGTAGCAGCGATTTCTTTTAATATATTTTTTATTCTTGCTCTTGTGCCTGCATCTTTATCAACCCCAGACAGCTTAAATCTATTCACTAAAATAGCATGATAGCGTTTAGTTTCATCATCTGCCGTAGAAATATCTACTGCTAATAAAGCATTATAAACCTCTTGAGATAATGATATTTCATTTGACAAGCTGGCAAAATCCTTTACACAATTATTTGCATAGTTTCTTACATCAGCATTGGGGTGAGTTGCACCATACAGTTGAGCATGTGCATAACTATCCGTCATTTTTACTTCAAGCTGGTTATATGGCACTAAAAAACTGCTAATTGTTTTTTCGCCTTCAATGGCTTTCAATTGATTATATAAACGTCTATTTTCAGCTAGTTTGCTACTACAAAAAGTTTGAATCGCTTCAAGTGCAGCATTTTCTTCCGCTGTTTCTTCAGCCGACAGGCTGGCACAACCCATCATCAGTAAAAGTGGTAGTGATAGTTTTACAGTTTTTTTCATAATAATAAGTCTATAATTTACTGTTAGTTCCCATACTATTTGTATTTACAACCAGTCAACTATATATACAACTGTTGACCAGCCCTTTCAAGGTGATTTTTTAGCCGCTTTTAAAAGCCTTGCTGTTGAAATATGGGGCTGGATTTTTATTTGTTT